>JAYWMQ010000006.1 GCA_035873375.1 Nitrospirota bacterium
CGTATATGCCCCTTCCAGTATTCCTCTTTCTCTCCCTCTCTTGACCCTTTCTTTGCCATGACTCGCCTCCTTATTTTTGATTGGCTTATCATGGCATCTCTTACCTCTTCCTGGGAAGATGGGCTTTATTTGACGCTTACTCTGCACAGGCAGGTAAAACTCGTTTTAGTGCTCCTAATTTTGTGCAAGTAAAGTATGTCGGTATTCTTTGTTAAAGAACGATTCCCCGAACGCTTTCGGGGAATGACGGGAAAAAAACGACAACTGTTCAAGTTCTGGGCCTTTTTAAAGCATTAAAAGAATAGGTTCCGGCTAAAGAACTGCCGGAATGACAGATAGGAGATAGATTCCGGCTAAAGAACTGCCGGAATGACAGACAGGAGATAGATTCCGGCTAAAGAACTGCCGGAATGACAGACAGGAGATAGGTTCCGGCTAAAGAACTGCCGGAATGACAGATGGGAGATAGATTCCGGCTAAAGGATTGCCGGAATGACAGATGGGAGATAGGTTCCGGATAAAAAACTGCTGGAATGACAGATGGGAGATAGGTTTCGGCTAAAGGATTGCCGGAATGACAGATGGGAGATAGGTTCCGGCTAAAGAACTGCCGGAATGACAGATGGGAACACCGGGATGACGGATGGGGAAATTGAGTTTATACACGGACTCTGATTATGAGGGGACAAATAAAAGATGTTGTGATGGGGATATGCTATTTAGATGCAAGCGATACGGATTGCTTCTCTATTTCCAGACGGCAGGAGACCTCTCTGAGCAATATAAGCACCCTGTCCTTTGGCCGTTCGCATAAAAAGACACCTTCAAAGCCGGTCATGGGGCCGTCTGTTATTATAAGCCTGTCTCCTGGTTTGAGTTCCTTGGCTGACAGGTCAATGAACCCGTCCTTCATCCTTGCGTGGATAGAGTCGATTATTGTCTTATCCACCATATAGGGTGACCCTGACCTGCTTCCGATGACATAACGGACACCCCTTGTGTACTTGATGAGGCGATAGTCTCTTTCAGGGTCGAATCTGGCAAAAACATAGCAGGGAAAGAGTTTCTCTACAATCATCTTCAGCCGTCCCTTATAGAAACGTTTTTTCCTTACAGCAGGATTCAGGACATCAAAGTTGGCTGTTTGGAGGTATTTTGCAACAAGGTCCTCTTGTGAGGGTTTTGTGTAGATAACGTACCAGTTTGTGGGTTCATGAATATCGGATGTACTCATATGTTATACCCTATTTTATATTATTTCCCCACTAAATTCAAAGAAAAAAAGAAAAGAACCATATTATTTCCTGACGGCCCTGGCAATCAGCTCCGATGCCCTTAAAACCTCATCTTCCGTGGTATCCTTGCCCGTACTTATCCTGACGGCTGATATGGCTTCGGAAGGGCTCAGACCCATTGCGAGCAGGACATCTGAGGGGGTACAGGTGCCTGAATGGCACGCAGACCCTGCTGATATGGCAACCGTATCATTAAGGGAGTTTACAAGGTCTGTTCCAACGATACCCTTTATTGAGATATTAAGTGTGTTCGGCAGTCTCAGGGCTGTCTCACCATTAAGTTTTATGTCCGGTATCAAATCATGGAGCTTCCGGTAGAGCATGCCGGTAACCCTCTCTGTATGTTCGACCCGCTGGGACAAGTCTCTCTTTGCAATCTCCGATGCCTTGCCGAATCCGGCAATTGCGGGAATATTCTCTGTCCCGGGCCTCAGTCCTTTCTCATGTCCCGCTCCATACGTTACTGGGTTCAGCCTTGTGCCCTTCCTGAGATAGAGTGCCCCAATGCCTTTCGGGCCGTAGAACTTATGGGATACAATGGTTGCCATATTGCAGCCGAGTTCCCCGACGTCCAGGGGTGTTTTTCCGGCAGACTGGGCAGCATCCGTATGAAAGACTATACCCCTCTCTTTCAGTATTGCAGCAATCTCTTTAATCGGCTGAATGACGCCTGTTTCATTATTTGAGTGCATTATCGTTACAAGAATGGTATCAGGCCGTATTTCCTTCAAAATATCTTCGGGTCTTACTGCCCCGTTATGGTCCGTACCAACGAGTGTAATTGCGTATCCCTGTTTTTCGAGATACTTGAGGGGGTTTGTGACAGAGGGATGCTCTATACGTGAGGAGATAATGTGTCCCTTTCCAAAGGATTGTACAAAACCGATTAAGGCGAGATTATTTGATTCCGTGCCGCCGGAGGTAAATATTATCTCTTCCGCTCTTGCTCCAATGAGCTCTGCTACGGCTTTTCTTGCACCTTCAACAAGCTCGTGAGCCTCTTTGCCGGCTATATGAGAGCTTGAGGGGTTGCCATAGACATTCAGGGCATCACAGACGGCATCCCGTACCTCCATGTCAACTGGAGTTGTGGCATTATGGTCGAGGTAAATCATAGCTCTCTGTGTATCACCTTTATCTTGAGGTCAAATGTTGAAGAGAGGTATTGAGACAGTTCCTCTGCAATTACCGGAGACCTGTGCTGTCCGCCGGTACAGCCAACGCCGATGGTCAGGGATGAGCGGCCCTCTTTAAGATACTCGGTAACCAGGAAATTGATGAGGTCTTTGAGTTTATCAAGGAGTTTATTAGTGACAGGATTGTCCATAACGTACTTTTTTACCGGCTGATCAAGGCCGTTGAGCTCTCTCAATTCAGCAATAAAGTAAGGATTCGGCAGAAACCTTATGTCAAACAGGATGTCCACTTCCTGTGGTATTCCGAATTTGTACCCAAAAGAGATGATGTTAATACCCATAGAGGGCGTTTGGTCTCCACCAAATGCCTCCATAATAAATGACCTTAGCTGGTGGGGGGTGTATGATGATGTATCGATAACCCTGTTTGCAAGTTTTCTCAGGTATGAGAGATATTCTGCCTCTAATTTCAGGGCATTCCGAATGTCTCCGCCTGAGGTTTCAGCCAGTGGGTGAGGCCGCCTTGTCTCTTTAAAGCGCCTTAAAAGAATAGATATTTCAGCTTCAAGGAAGACAACCTCTGCATCATAATCTTCCCTGAGAGAGTTAATGGCCTCTTCAATACCGTCAACAAAACTCCTCTCCCTGACGTCAACACTTATTGCCACTTTTTTGATATTTTTTTCCGACGTGGAGAGATTAATAAAGTTTTTAAGCAATTGTGGCGGAAAATTATCTATACAGAAAAAGCCGACATCTTCAAGGGCCCTCAGGGCTACTGTTTTACCGGCACCTGAGAGCCCTGTAATAACGACTACTCTGATGGGTGCTTCATGCTGGTTCAATTAATCCGAAATCTCCATCTTTCATTCTGTAAAGTACATTGACATTGCCACTATCTGCGCTGGTAAATACAAAGAAATCATTGCCAAGGAGTTCCATCTGCATGGCAGCCTCTTCAGGAGTCATTGGTTTTGTGGCAATTTTTTTTCTCTGTATTATCCTGATTTCCGGATATGTGTCTGTTTCCTCAGCCGGGGGGGCTGGTTGTGCACGGTTTTCCTTGCGCTGGGTGATCTGTTTTTCCTTGTACTTCTTTGTCTGACGCTCCAGTTTCTCAACCACTTCATCAATAGAGGAGTATATTTCACCTGTTACTCCTTCTGCCTGTATCATGATTCCGTTGGCTTTAAGCAGTACCTCTGCCTTGTGTCTGTACTTCTCGACTGAGAGAGTTACGACAGCCTCTGTTATGGAAGAAAGGTATTTTTCAAATTTTCTTACTTTGCTTTCTGCATAATCTCTGAGGGCTGGGGTGATATCGAGATGACGGCCGTTGATGATAATGTTCATGTTAACCTCCTTATTTTTCGTTTTCCGGTCTTCGGTCTTAAAACTCCACCCTTTTTCTCCTGGAATTTGGCGGAATCCTGAGTTCTTCCCTGTATTTTGCTACGGTCCTTCTGGCTATGGTTATGTTCTGTTGATTCAGAAAATCAGCTATCTTCTGGTCGCTGAAGGGTTTTTGGGGATTCTCTTCAGAGATTATCTTCTTTATCTGTTCCTTTACCAGGGTGGACGAGATATCCTCGTTGTTACCCTGAAGTGAGCTGCTGAAGAAGAATCTGAAACTGAAAATTCCGTGGGGACAGGCCAGATATTTGCTGGATGTAACCCTACTGACGGTGCTTTCGTGCATGCTGATATCTGTGGCTACATCCCTTAAATTGAGCGGTTTGATATAGCGTGGACCATAATCAAAGAACTTCTCCTGGAAGTGGAGGATGCTCTTTGTCACCTTGTAGATGGTCTTGTTCCTCTGGTCAAGACTCTTTATAAGCCATAGGGCGGAACGGAGTTTTTCCTCGAGGAACTGCTTTTCCTCCTTTGTCAGGGAAGCCTTGTTCATCAGGAGCTTTCTGTATTGATTGTTCAGCCTGATTCTCGGAAGTCCCTCATCGTTGAGGATAATCTGGTATTCACCGTCTGTCTTCTCAATATATACATCCGGGATTACATAGTTTGTCTCATGGGACGAAAAATTTCTTGCGGGTTTCGGGTCGAGTTCTTCAATGATTTTTACAGCTATCATTATGTCTTCATAGGTTGCACCATACTGCTTTGCAATAGCTTTATACTTCTTTTTCTCAAGCTCCACAAGGTTGTTCTGCACTATCTTCTCAACCAGGGTGCCGGCAAGGCCAAGCATCTTTATCTGGATCAGCAGGCATTCCCTGAGATTTCTTGCGCCTATCCCCGGCGGGTCCAGTTCCTGAACAAGTCCAATTGCCTCTCTCACCTGCTCTACCGGGACTTTGCAGACTTCTGCCAGATCTTCATCCGACATTCTCAGGTACCCGTTGTCATCAATATTGCCGATAATTGCCTCTGCGATAATCTGAAGCAATTCATCACTTGTATTAAGGCGGAGTTGCCAGTTGAGATGTTCGTAGAGGTTTGGGGAAGAAGATACAAACTGTTCAAATGATGTCGGAGTATCCGTTCCAGGTGTAAAATATCCGAGGTCTCTTCCGTCACTGCTTCTTTCATCAAAATAATCATCTGCCCTGAAGGTCATGAGGTTTTCAAGGGGCGACAGCACGTCTTCTTCAGGTGTTGATTCCGGGAGTTCAGCCTCCTCGTTTTTTTGTTCTTCCTGTGTCTGTTCTTCCTGTATTTGCTCTTCCTGGAGCTCCTCAAGGAACGGGTTTTCGGTGAGTTCCTGATTCAGGGCCTGCGTTAGTTCCAGCTGTGGCAGTTGCAGGAGTTTGATGGCCTGCTGAAGCTGAGGTGTCAGGACGAGTTTTTGCGATAATTTTATTTCAAGTCTGGTTTCAAGTGCCATTATAAGGTAAACTCCTCTCCAAGATAGGCAGACCTTACCTCAGGGTTATTGATTAGTTTCTCTGGTTCACCTTCATCCAGTACAGCTCCGTCACTGATAATATATGCCCTGTCGGTTATGGACAGGGTGTCTCTGACGTTATGGTCGGTCAGGAGTATGCCTATCCCCTTATCTTTAAGATACCTCAATGTGTTTTTTAATTCAAGTATGGCTATAGGGTCAATGCCTGCAAAGGGTTCATCAAAGAGAATAAAAGTCGGTTTTGTGGCAAGGGTGCGTGCAATCTCGGTCCTTCTCCTCTCACCTCCCGAGAGGTGTATACCCTTCCTCTCGGAGAAGTCCTTCAGTTGAAACTCTTCAAGAAGTTTTAACAGTTCTTCCTCTATCTCTGTCTTGTTGTATCCCTTTATCTCAAGGATGGCCCGAATGTTGTCTCTTACTGTAAGGCGTCTGAAGATAGAGGGTTCCTGGGGAAGATAGCTGATTCCCATTCTTGCACGTTGATACATGGGAAGACTGCTTATATCCGTTTCATCAAGAAATATCTCTCCGCTGTCAGCCTTCACCATACCGACTATCATGTAAAAGGTGGTTGTCTTTCCTGCCCCGTTGGGACCGAGCAGGCCGACTATCTCCCCGGTCTTTACAGAGATATCAAGGCCTTTTACAGCGGCTTTTCCCTTGTAAGCCTTTTTCAATCCTTTGGATAATAGTTTATGGGCCATTTTGTTTTTTTATTATTACGCGGCTGTTTTCAACTTCTGAGCGGTCACTTGCAATATAATAAACCATCCTGTCCCCTGAGATTGTACTGTTACCCTCTGTGGCAACAGGGTTTCCGGTAAAGACGATCTTTTGCAGCTCTCTGTAATAGATGGCCTCGCCTGATGTTATCTCGCGTGCATCCTTAATAAGCTTCACGTTTCCCCTTGCCTCTATCTTTCCGACATCGCCGGCTTCTGAATAAAAGACCTTCATCCAGTCGGCATAAAGGGTTATCTTTCCCTGGCGTGCTACCACGCTGCCTTCAAACACCGCAGTATGTGCCCTGTTATCGGCTATAAGCTTCTCAGCTGTTATCTCAACCGGTTCTTCAGCTGATATCACGGCAGTCCCGAGAGACGAATCAGTTGAGGCCGGAACGCCCTTTCCGTCATGGGGTTTCTGCGCTCCTGCCATGCCTGCTGTAACAAACAGAAAGACAAAGAACACCAACAGAGTCTTAATAAAAGACTGCCCTGACATCTCCGGTAACCTCCATCACCTGCGAATCCTTTATTCTTCCGCTTCTACCCGAAAGTATGTAATTCTTACCTTTAATCACCAGTCCCTTTGAAGTAGTAAGAATGTCCTCTGACGGAAGATAGAGTAATTCCGGTGATTTAAAGGTAAATCCCTTTCCTTTGCCGTTAACCATACCAGCCAGTCTGAGCCGGCCGTTAGCAATATCATAAAAACCCTGTTTTGAATGGAGTCTTACATCTCCCTTGAAATAAAATATATTGACATCCTTTAATTCAGATTCGGTTTCATCCCGGGAAAACAGGGCCTCTTTAATCTCTGCGCGCCAGTCGGGCTTCTCTTTTTTATAATACACTACCTCGACACCTTTCATAACGGATTTCCCAGGCCCCCTGGTATAGGATGGTTTTTTATCCCCCATAGCCATCCAGACCAGGATTATTAAAAGGGTTGATGTTGCCAGCAGAAGAGATATTGTATGGTATTTTTTCATCTTAAAAAGCATTCTTCCATGTAGAATTATACCATTAGCGGTTGTAATTCAGCAAATATTATGCCAGTGGCAGAAGCAGGCCTGACGCTTTAAACCTCAAAGCATTTTTTAGGGTAACAGGGGCGGTTGTTTTCTTCTCAGTCGCCGGTCTTTAACTGTAATCGTTGTATGGAGGTTGAACGGCCGGTTTTTTCGTCAATCTCCACTATTACCCCGCAGAGTATCCCAATCCCTTTTGCGGTCTCAAATTTTTTTGGCATCTGTGTTAGAAACTTATCAATAATCTGATTTTTATCCACACCTATGACTGAATTTAACGGGCCGGTCATTCCCACGTCTGTAATGTAGGCGGTTCCGTTTGGAAGTATCTGCTCGTCAGCAGTCTGCACATGCGTGTGCGTGCCCAGAACAGCCGAAACATGTCCATCCATATAAAAGCCAAAGGCTATCTTTTCAGATGTGGCCTCAGCATGGAAATCCACAATAATTATATCCGTCTCTTCCTTTAACCGTTTAATCTCTGCAGCAGCAGTCCTGAAGGGACAGTCCATGATGTTCATGAAGACGCGGCCCGAGACATTCATGATTCCCACTTTCCTGCCGTTTAGATTGTAGATAATACTCCCGGAGCCAGGCACCCCGGGTGGATAATTGACCGGTCTTAGAATCCGGTCCTCCTTTACAAGGAGGGCAACGGCCTCTTTTTTATCCCAGATATGGTTGCCTGAGGTCATGATATGGATACCGTAATTGAACAGCTCGGTTGCAACCTTTTCCGTTATGCCGAACCCCCCGGCTGCGTTCTCACAGTTGGCAATCGTCAGGTCTATCTTGAAGCGGCTGATAAGTGTTGGAAGAAAGGCTGTTACCGCCTTTCTTCCAACCTTGCCCACAATGTCACCTATAAGCAGAACTCTCACAATAAATAAGTATCCTGTCGCATGCCAACAAGCCGCAATTTCCAGTTCACAACAGTGTATCTACTTTGCATAATCAACAAACCTTGTCTCCCTTATGACCATTATCTTAATCTGCCCCGGATAGGAGAGTTCCGCCTGTATCTTCTTTGCAATCTCCCTTGATATAAGCGATGACATTTCATCGGATACATCTTCCGGCTTAACAATAATCCTGATCTCCCTGCCCGCCTGTATTGCATAGCATTTCTCTACGCCATCATATGAGGTGGCTATCTCCTCAAGTCTTTTGAGGCGCTTGATATAGTTCTCAATACTCTCCCTTCTCACTCCGGGCCTTGCTGCAGACAGCGCATCAGCGGCTGCCACGAGGGCTGACTCAACGCATATAGGGTCAATATCACCGTGGTGACATGCTATGGCATTCAGTACGCGCTCATCTTCACCGTATTTGCGGGCTATGTTCATCCCTATCTCATGGTGGGGACCTTCAACTTCATGGTCTACAGCCTTGCCTATATCGTGAAGCAGACCCGCCCGCTTGGCAAGCTTTATATCAACTCCAAGCTCACCGGCCATGAGACCTGAAAGGTATGCCACCTCCCTTGAGTGCTGGAGCACGTTCTGTCCATAGGAAGTCCTGTACCTGAGCCTCCCGAGAAGTCTTATGATATCGGGATGGATTCCGCTTAGACCGAGGTCAAAGACTGCCTTTTCTCCTTCTTCCCTTATGGTGGTCTCAACCTCTTTTCTTGCCTTTTCCACCACCTCTTCTATCCTTGCAGGATGGATCCTGCCGTCAGCTATCAGGCGTTCGAGGGATATCCTGGCAACTTCTCTCCTTACGGGGTCAAATGAGGAGAGGGTTACGACTTCAGGCGTGTCATCCACTATCAGGTCCACACCCGTAGCGGCCTCAAGGGCCCGGATGTTCCTTCCTTCACGGCCTATTATGCGTCCCTTCATCTCGTCTCCGGGCAGGGTTACCGCAGTGATTGTTGCATCAGAGACGTAATCACTTGCGTACCGCTGGATTGCAAGGCTGATCACCTCTGCTGCCTTTTTCTCAGCAGTGTCACGGGTCTCGTCCTCTATCCTCTTTATGAGTTTTGCAGCTTCAAACCTTGATTCTTCCTCAACGCGCCTGAGGAGCTCTGCCCTGGCCTGTTCTTCAGTTAATGCCGAGATTTCCTCAAGGACCGAGGTCTGTTCCTTTATCAGGTTTGAAAGCCTGTTTTCCTTGTCCCTGATAGTCCTCTCTCTCGAGTAAAAATCCTTTTCCCTTTTTGTAAGGTCACTTTCTCTCTTTTCCATCTGTTCAAGTTTGCGTTCCAGATGCTCCTCTTTGTTTCTCAGCCGCCTTTCGAGTTGGTTAAGCTCCTTACGTCTTTCCTTCAGTTCCTTTTCAGCCTCTGATTTGGCAATATAGACGATATCTTTTGCCTCTAAAGATGCCTCTTTCTTAATCTGTTCGGCCTCTTTTCTGGCCTCATCCAGTATCTTCCGTGCCTCACTATCCAGGGTTTGTCTCTTTTTCTCTGCGCCTGTCTTGTAAATAAAGAAAAATATCAGCGACAGTACAGCACCGAATACAAGTCCTGTCAGAATGGAGATGGATATATTCATTTTTGGTTGGACCTCCTTTTTTTCATTGTAGTTTTGATGTTCTGCTCGTAACCTTCGTCAGAGGGTTCGTAAAACGTTTGTTCATGCTCCAGGTACTCCTGTTGAATATAATGACCGTTATAATTATGGGGATACTTGTAATCAGCGCCTCTTCCCAACTTTTCAGCCCCCTTGTAATGACTGTCCCTCAGATGATCCGGTACGTTCTGCAGGGGCTCATTAACAACGGTATGGGTGGCCTTATCAATAGCCATGTATGATGCGTTGCTCTTTGGTGCAGTAGCTACATAAATGGCTGCCTGGGCAAGGATAATCCTGCCCTCGGGCATTCCGATCTTCTCAAGGGCCTGCATTGCCGATACTGCCACATTCAAGGCCATCGGGTCTGCATTTCCCACATCTTCCGAGGCACAGATAACGATTCTCCGGGCAATGAACATGGGGTCCTCACCTGAGGCAATCATCCTGGCAAGCCAGTATACTGCGGCATCGGGGTCGGAACCCCGCATACTCTTGATAAAAGCGGAAATAATGTCGTAATGCAGGTCTTCATCATAGTAAAGGCTCTTTTGCTGGAGGGAGTTTTTCAGCCCTTCAACCGCAATGGTGACCTTGCTTGAGGAGGGGGTGCAGGCAGTGAGAAAGGATAATTCGAGCATATTAAGTGCCTTTCTGGCATCCCCTGAGCAGCGGACGGCAATGTAATTCATTGCCCTCTCATCCATTTCAACCCTGTATTTGCCAAATCCCTTTTCAGAGGCAAGTGCATGCCTGATCAGTAGTTTTATATCCTCAGGTGCGAGGGGTTTAAACTCAAATATGGTTGATCTTGAGGCAAGGGCAGGTACAAGGGCGAAAAACGGATTCTGGGTGGATGCCCCTATAAGGGTTATCTCCCCTGATTCTACGTGTGGAAGGAGTGCGTCCTGCTGGAGGCGGTTAAACCTGTGAATCTCATCAATAAAGAGTATGGTCCTGCCGGAGCCTGAGTAGGCGATGGCATTGCGGATATCCTTAACCCCGGCAGTGACGGCATTAAGGGAGACGAAACGCGCCTCTGTCTTTTTAGCAATAATCCTTGCTATGGCGGTCTTGCCGGTTCCCGGAGGCCCGTAGAGAATCAGGGATACTATCCTGTCTTCCTCAATTAACCTTCTCAACGGACCACCTGTACCAAGCAAGTCTTCCTGGCCCACAAACTCCTGCAGTGATGCTGGCATCATACGCCACGCAAGTGGTTTATTTCGCTGTTCTGTTACAAAAAGTTCCATTTTTAGTTACCCCTCTCCGCTTACAGTGTGCAGTAGTCAATAATGTTCGGGCCTGACGTTGTACAGGCCGTTTGCTGATACTGGTCACAGATACAGAGATACAGACGCTTTTCGATTATTATGGGGATAATACTTTCGGAGGGTCAGGAGGTTTGCTTTATATGCACAAGTTCCAATAAGGCAGTACTCTGACAGGATGATCTGGTGTTGACTCTATATTCACTATATCGAGAACAGATTACCCCGAGTACCGGGATCAGAAAACCTCTATATTTATCTATCTTGCCTCCAAAAGTATTAAATACCATAATTATTATTGCATTGATTGTTATACGAAAATGAGAGAATAAGTGAGAAATAAGGAGTTTTCGTATAATAGCTTCACGTATTTTCCTGTAATCCATTATTAATAACCCACCCTGCGGTGTAGATGAAAAATTAGATCCCCTTAAATAAGGTGGGTGCCCTGAAGGGTGTTTAGGCTCCCCCGGCACAAATGACGGGGTATGCACACCACATCCCTTACCTCGGCTCCCTAAAGATCTAATTTGCGGGATCAACATTTCCATCCTAAATCACCAGCAGGGCAGGTATAATCAGCCCTTATTAATTTATAACAGAAAACGCCCTCCTGTGGCAAGGTTAATCTTGCGGATTGAGGGTTTGTCTATATAATAATGTCATAATACTGGTTGTTTTTTCTATAATATGCAGTATCTTTTGCAAAGTCAGGACCATGAATAAATGACCGACATAACAGGTGTTATACTTGCCGGTGGTGACAACAGGAGATTTCCCGTAAACAAGGGATTGCTCAGGGTGGGGGAGGAACGTATAATTGACAGGACGCTGCGACTCTTCAGAGAGATATTCGTAGAGGTGATTATCAGTACGAATACCCCTGAATATTACTTTTTTTCAGGAGAAAGGATGATCGGTGATCTCTTTCCCTCAAGAGGACCCATGGGGGGGATTTTCTCAGCTCTTGTTAATTCAAGGACTGACAGGATATTTGTGGCTGCCTGTGATATGCCGTTCCTGAATCCCTCCCTGATAAGATATCTCTCAGGTATTTCCACGAATGCCGACATGGTTGTCTGCTCATTCAGGGAAGGCCTTCACCCCCTCCTGGGTTTGTATGGCAAAGGCATCTTGTCGCCCCTTGAAACCCATCTGAGAGAAGGGGCGATCGGGCTTCAAAGGTTTATAAGAGACCTCAATGCCCATATAGTTGAAGAGGAAGAGATTAAAAAAATAGACCCTGAAGGTGTCAGTTTTGTTAATATAAATACAATCGGGGATTTTAATAAATTTATAGGAGGAAAGATATGTTTGGGTTAGGGATGCAGGAGCTGATAATTGTATTGATTATTGTAGTCATCCTTTTCGGGGCATCAAGGTTGCCCGAATTAGGCAAGGGGATTGGACAGGCGATAAAGAATTTCAAGAAGGCAACAAACGAGCCTGACGAGATAGACGTAACACCTAAAAAACCTGTAGAGGAGTCGTCGGAAAAGACTACGGCAGAAAAGAAGACGGAAAAAGAAGATCAGAAACAGAATGCCTGATGACGAATATGCATAGAGGGCCTGTAGTAGAGATTAATCTTGATAATTTGTCGTATAATCTTGACCTGATTAAGGAGAGGGTTATTGACAGACCCATCTTTCCGGTGGTAAAGGCAGATGCCTATGGGCATGGGGCAGTAGAAATATCAAGAAGATTGATCCATTGTGGAATAAACACCCTTGCAGTTGCATATATCTCCGAGGCAGTTGAATTGCGTAAAGCAGGTATAAACAATCCGGTTATTGTGCTCTTTGACCCCGAGATATCTGAAGATATAATAAAATACGGACTCATCCCTGTTATTAACAGTATGGAGTCTGCAGCAGGGCTTTCAGCCCTTGCCGTCAAACAGAAGAGGGAAATAGAGGTGCATGTAAATGTGGACACAGGTATGGGGAGGTTGGGGGTCAACTCCGGGGATGTCAAGCGTGAGTTGACAGGAATTGCCTCTTTGGAGGGAATAAGGGTAACCGGTCTGATGAGTCATTTCTCCGATGCTGACCTTGCTGACAGGACCCTTGCAGAGAGTCAGATCAAGAGGTTTTCAGAGATCAGGGCCTACCTTCAGGAGAAAGGTATTAAGCCGGTCTGCCATATTGCAAATAGTGCTGCAATTATGACATTACCGGAGTCATACCTTGATGCTGTCAGGCCTGGCCTACTGCTCTATGGCTGTAATCCTTACTCTTCTGTTAAAGTAAGGCCTCTTATGAGCATAAAGACACGGTTGCTTGCCGTAAGAAAGATAAAAAAAGGCATGTCCGTAAGTTACGGGAGGACTTTTATTACCATGAGGGACAGCCTTGTGGGTGTACTGCCGATGGGTTATGCAGACGGTTTTATCAGGGCATCCTCTAATAATGCCGAGGTTATTGTAAGGGGAAAGAGGGCGCCTGTTATTGGAAGGGTCTGTATGGACCTTACGATGGTTGATCTGACGGATGTTGAAGGTGTAAAAGAGTCTGATGAGGTAGTCATAGTAGGCTCCCAGGGTGAGGAATTTATCTCTGTGGAGGAACTTGCCTCAAAGGCAGGCACCATTGCCTATGAGGTATTTACTTCTTTTGGCTTAAGGAACCGGAGAGTATACGTGGGGAACAATTAGCAGTGTGCACACTACTTAATCTTTACTCCCTGTTCGGCCGGGAGAAATGAAAATGAATCCAGTAGAGATACTTGGAAGAATGTTAATCGGGTTTGCCCGTGAACTCGGCAGTGTGCTGATCCTGCTTTCTGTCGCCCTTAAACAGCTTATTATCCCACCTTACGAGATAAGAAATACCTTTAAACAGATGCATGAGATCGGTATAAGGTCATTGCCTGTGGTCTTTATAACGGCTGTTTTTACAGGTATGGTCCTGTCGCTGCAGACATATACGGGGTTTAAGCGTTTTGGGGCAGAAACACTGGTCGGTACAGTGGTTGCCCTATCCATGACAAGGGAACTCGGCCCTGTGCTTACTGGACTGATTGTTGCTGGCAGGGCAGGTGCTGCCATGGCTGCTGAACTTGGCACCATGAGGGTTACCGAGCAGATAGATGCCCTTGAAACCCTTGCCACAAATCCCGTGAAGTACCTTATTGTCCCGAGGTTCATCTCAGGGGCATTAATGCTTCCGGCCCTTGCAATTGTTACTGATATTGTGGGAATTATAGGTGGGTTTGTTATTAGTGTCGGACTCTTTGGCGCAAACTCTGTTTCATACTGGAACAGGACGTGGGACTACCTGGAGTTGGACGATATTTACAGCGGGCTTATAAAGGCCGCTTTTTTTGGCGCCTCTATTTCACTTATCAGCTGTTATAAGGGTTTTTATACTGAAGGTGGGGCAGAGGGGGTGGGTAAGGCAACAACAGGTGCTGTTGTTTTGTCCTCCATGACGATACTTATTTCTGATTATTTTCTCTCTGCCTGGCTGTTCAGGTGAAGAAGTTTGGAACAATGATTTAAAGTAATGATAAAGATTGAAGACCTGTATAAGTCTTTTGGTGAAAAAAAAGTCCTGAGAGGTGTAAACCTCGAAGTGGAGCCGGGCGAAAGCATGGTTGTCATCGGGGGCAGCGGGTCTGGTAAAAGTGTTCTCATAAAGCATATAATTGGTCTGTTAAAACCTGATAGAGGCCGTGTCATTATAAAAGGAGTGGACATCTCCTTACTCAAGGAGAGGGAACTCTATGAGGTGAGAAGAACTTTCGGGATGCTCTTTCAGGGTGCAGCCCTGTTTGATTCCCTTACCGTGTGGGAGAATGTTGCCTTTACCCTGCTGAGACATGGAAAGATATCTGAAGAGGAGGCAAGGAGCATTGCATCTGCAAAATTAAGGCTTGTGGGCCTTTCGGGTGTCGAGGATCTTATCCCATCGGAACTCTCGGGCGGGATGCGTAAGAGGGTAGGGCTGGCAAGGGCTATTGCTCATGAACCGGAGATCATACTTTACGATGAACCAACAACAGGCCTGGACCCTATAATGGCAGATGCAATAAATGACCTCATAATTGAGCTCAGAGAGAGGCTTCACGTGACCTCGGTTGCAATAACTCATGACATGAAGAGTGCATATAAAATAGCAGACCGTATAGCCATGCTTTATGAAGGAAAAATAATAGAGGTTGGCTCGCCTGAAGAGATTAAAAACACCTCTAATCCTGTTGTAAGGCAATTCATCACGGGTAGTGCCGTTGGACCAATCAAGATCGAGGGAGTTACCAGGTGAGAGGTTTTAGCACAGAGCTGAAAGTAGGAATCTTTGCCCTTATCGTCCTGGCAGTGCTTTCTTATATGACCTTCAAGGTGAGTGGCAAGGAGTGGCTGCGTAAAGAGGGCTACACCGTGTATGTTTATTTCTCGAATATTTCAGGCCTTGACGAGAAGACAAAGATAAAGGTAGCAGGGGTTGATGCCGGTGTAATAGAGAAGGTAGTCCTTGAAAGAAACAGGGTAAAGCTGAGGCTCAGGATTTACCCTGAGATAAGACTTTACAGGGATGCCGTGGCCTCCATCAAGACATCAGGTCTTTTAGGTGATAAGTATCTCGAGATAAGGCCGGGTACGGAGCAGATAGAGCTCAAGGAAGGCGAGATAATTCAGAGAGTACATGAGCCGGTGGATATTGATGATATGATCTACAAGCTTGCAGGTATTTCCGATAGTTTTCAGACCCTCACAGATAACATAAACGATGTGTTTGGCACTGAAGAGACCAAAGAGGCATTGAAGAAGACTGCTGCTAACCTTGCAGAATTAACGGGAAATCTTAATACTGCAATAACCTCAAATGACCGGCGGTTAAAGAAAACCCTTGAGGGAATTAATACACTGACTGCTTCTGTTAATAAATTGGTTGAAGACAATAGCAGTGAAATTACAGATACGGTAAGCAATTTTAAGGATTTTAGCGCAAAGGCACCGGAGATGGTTGAAGAGCTGAAGGACGCTGCAAAAGAGTTAAAAGCCCTCCTGAAAGAGAACAGGCCGAAGATAGCAAGCTTGATGGAGAAGACGGATAAGACGATGTCATCGGTTCAAAAGGTTGCAGAGAAGATCGAAAAAGGTGAGGGTACAATCGGGAAGCTCGTTACAGACGAGAGACTCTATGAATCTGTAACCAAGGCGGCCAGTGGTATCGAAAATACCATTGCCAGGATAGAGAGGTTCAGGACCTTTATCACCTTTCGGGGAGAATATCTGACGAAGACCGGCGACGGGAAGGGCTATTTTGATTTGACACTCAAGCCCCGGCCTGATAAATACTATATTCTTGGGGTTGTGGATGACCCCCTGGGAAGTGTTACCACAACAAAGACTGTTACCTCTGTAAACGGTGTAACCACTGTTGAGGAGGAAGAGGTGATCGAGAGAAAGATAGAGTTTACCGCACAGTTTGCAAAGCGCTTTAAGGACTCGGTCTTAAGGATCGGTCTTAAGGAAAACACAGTCGGTCTCGGAGCCGACCAATTCTTTATGAATGACCGGTTAAAGGTTTCGGCGGATATATGGGATTTTGATAATGAAGAAGAGGGTGCCGGACGACCCCATTTAAAGTTCTCCATGGATTACTATTTCTTCAGGAACCTCTTTGTTAGTGGTGGAGTGGACAATCTTTTGAATTCACATTGGCGGGGTGTCTATTTTGGTGGTGGAATAAAATTCGAGGATGAGGATTTCAAATATCTCTTTGGCTCACTGCCGAGCGTATCAGTAAGGTAAGGGCTGTTTGTTAAATGTAACTTAATTACTATTATAATGGAAAGGAGGTGAAGAGTTTTGAGAATACCCTTATTCAGGCAGGTTGGTCTCTATCTGATTTTTTCCATGCTTCTGTTTGCTGTTGTTCCGAGGGTTGATGGTGCAATGCTCGGTTCTGAATTCCTCGGCTTATCTCAGTCTGAAAGGCAGGTTGACATCCGGAAGCTCCAGAGGTTTCTTGAATCCGAGGTTGTGAGCAAAAGACTTCTGGCCCTTGGTTTTACAACAGGTGAGGTTGCTGACAGGCTTGGTTCTCTGTCAGATGAGGATCTCAATCAGTTTGCACAGAGGATTGATCAGTTAAGGGTGGCAGGTGACAGCGGACTTGGTATTATAATCAGCCTTCTTGTGATAGCTATTTTAGTGGTTTTACTCCTCCAGCTAACAGGTCGCAGGGTTGTTATTGTCAAATAAGACAGTTTTTTTAATTATTCTTGTAATACTTCTTGGTGGTTGCGCAGGTCTTGAAACTCAGGGAAAGAAGGGGCGGGGGGATGTGATACTCTCCGTCCCCTTCTTTCTCCAGGATGCCTATCAGTGCGGGCCTGTATCACTTGCTGAGGTGTTTAATTTCTGGGGTTCTGAGGTGGACCCCCAGGAAATTGCCAGGGATATTTTTAAAGCCCGTCTTAATGGTACCCTCAGTATGGATATGCTTCTTTATCCACGCAGGGCAGGTTTCAGTGCCGCGACCTATAAGGGTGGGGTGGAAGATATCCGTGACAAGATACAAAAGGGTTATCCATTGATTGTACTTGTGGACTTTGGTTTCTATGTTATAGAGAAAAACCACTTTATGGTTATAGTAGGGTACAACAATGACGGCATATTTGCCCATTCAGGAAAAGAGAAGGAGAAGTTCTTTACTTACAGTGAACTGCAGAGGATATGGGGAAAAACAGACTACTGGACATTACTCATAAAACCTTAGAGGTTTTGTTAATCTTCCTGTTTACTATTTCTCTTTTCTCCTGCAGTCTGCCCAGGATAGTTGTGATTGATGACCCCCTTACACCTGAAGAACACATCAACCTCGGTGTTATTTATGAAAAAAAGGGCCAGTATGACGAGGCGATAAGCGAATACAGGAAGGCTTCAAAAACTTTACCTGTAGCATATTTATATATGGGCAATGCCTCTTTTCTTAAAGGGGATTTAGAGGGGGCCGAGAAGTTTTACAGGAAGGCCATTCATGAGGAGCCAGCAAATGCCGATGCAATGAATAATCTGGCGTGGCTTTATTATAAATTGGGTAAGAACCTTGATGAGGCTGAAGCACTTGTAGAGAGGGCGATAGAGATACGACCTGAGAGGTCTGATACATACAGGGACACTCTTATGAAGATTGAGGAAGTCAGGAGGGCAAGATGACAAAGGGGCTTATCCATATATATACTGGTGAGGGCAAGGGAAAAACGACTGTCTCCGTGGGCCTTGCTGTCAGGGCAAAAAGCAGGGGGTGGCGAGTATTGTTTGCCCAGTTTATGAAACCCGACTATACGGGTGGAGAGCTTGACCTTCTGCAAAAACTCTCTATTGAGATAAGGAGATTCACTGACATTAAGCCACCATCTTTCTACCCGGAGATAGACAGGACTGAACTGAAGAAACACTCTTTTGAGGCCCTGCGGGAGATTCAGCATAGTGCACAGGACTTTGACCTCGTCATTATCGATGAATTCAATAACCTTGTTGGCGCCGGCATACTTTCAGAAAGGGAAGCCGTTGATTTTATGAAGAGCTTTTGTGAAAGCACAGAGCTTGTCCTTACAGGGCGCGGCGCAACGGATGGGATGATTGGTATAGCTGATTATGTCACGTACATGAAGGCAATAAAACACCCCCTCAGCAAAGGACAGGCCGCAAGGAAGGGAATAGAGTATTGATGACGTAAGAAAAGAAAAGCGCAGAGAGCCTGGCGCATGGCGTTAAAGACAAAGCAAAGGTTCCGTGTCCTACACGCTATGCCCTTTGTGCTTTTACAACTCGTCAGGGTTCAGATCCCGCATAGTCGGCAATTCCGAGAGGTCCTTGAGACCGAAATGCTGAAGGAACTCCCTGGAGGTCCCGTAAATGAGGGGCCGGCCCGGTACTTCTTTCTTGCCCACAATCCTGATAAACCGTCTTTCGAGCAGACTCTTTATTACACCGTCGGAATTGACCCCCCTGAGTTGCTCAAGCTCTGCCTTTGTAATGGGCTGTCTGTAAGCCACAATGGAAAGGGTTTCAAGGGCTGCTATCGAGAGTTTCTGCGGTGTTGTGGCCTTAAGCTTTTTGATCCAGTGTGAATATTCAGGGTTTGATACCATCTGGTACCCCTCTGCAACTTCAACCAGGAGTATGCCACCTTTCCGGTTCCTGTATTCAGCCATAAGCTCATTTATCAAAAAGCTTATCTCTCCTGTAGAAAACTCCGTTATCTTCTGCAGGTCTTTCAGGTTCACAGGTGCTCCCGAAATAAAGAGTATCGACTCTAAAAGTGCCCTTTTCTGTTCCTTTTCCATAGGTTTCTTATCCTCTGTTATTTTTGAGGCTGATAACGTGCATTTATTCTATCATAAAGGCGTTCATTTTGAGTCATCCATGCTGGTATATCCCTTGTAACCGGGAGACAGAAAAGCCCTTAATTCATAGGGGTATCCACTGTTTTTGGATGCCATGCACTTCTTGTTTTTTTCCGACTGATGATGCTATATTGATTACAGCTCTTGTATGTTATCCTGATAAGTTTTACGCCCGGCGGTTTTTTGCTGCAGGGTATCGGGAATTCAGTAACATATCTGTTGATAATCCTCTTGAGAGTTCATCCTTAATAAGTAACAGTGCTTCCGGGGGTTGGGGGCAAAGCCCGGATGGTTTCGGTTTTATCCCGCTTCAGTATCTGAAAGGGGGAGTTATAGGAATTATCAAGTCGGCAATACTGCTTCATCAGGAGGTATAGTATGAGAAGGATAAAGATTGCCATTATTGGTGTGGGAAACTGTGCCAGCTCCCTGATGCAGGGTATTTATTATTACAGGAACAAGACAGTGGAGGATGTGGCTGGTCTTATGCACTGGGATATCGGTGGTTACAATCCCGGAGACATCGAGGTTGTTGCTGCAATTGATATTGACAGGAGAAAGGTTGGCAGAGATGTAAGCGAGGCAATCTTTGCACCCCCTAACTGTACCACTGTATTTCAGAAGGAGATCCCCGCGGCCGGGGTAAAGGTAGTCATGGGGAAGGTGCTTGATGGTGTTGCACAGCACATGAAGGAGTATTCCGAGGATGAAACCTTTCTGATTGCAGATATGCCGGAGGCTGATATTGTGAAGGTGTTGAGGAAGAGTGGAGCCGAGATTGCCTTAAACTATCTCCCTGTGGGTTCGGAGGAGGCTGCCAAATATTACGCTGAGAGCTGTCTTGAGGCCGGTGTGGCCTTTATTAACTGTATGCCTGTTTTTATCGTCTCTGACAGTAAATGGGCTGACAGGTTCAGTCAGAAAGGTATCCCGGCAGCAGGGGATGATATAAAGGCCCAGATCGGCGCTACAATAACCCACAGGACACTGGCAAAACTCTTTTCAGACAGGGGAGTGAGGCTTGAGCGGACATATCAGCTCAATACAGGTGGTAACACGGATTTCCTCAATATGCTGTCACGTGACAGGCTCAGGTCAAAAAAGGTATCAAAAACTGAGGCTGTTCAGTCAGTGCTTTCGGAGCCCCTTGATCCAAGAAACATCCATATAGGCCCTTCTGATTATATCCCCTGGCTCAAGGATAACAAGGTCTGTTTCCTCAGGATGGAAGGGAAGACTTTCGGTGATGTTCCGATGGAGTTGGAGCTGAGGTTGTCAGTGGAGGACTCTCCAAACTCTGCCGGTTGTGCAATTGATGCAATAAGATGCTGCAAGCTGGCGATAGAGAGAAAGACGGGCGGGCCTCTTACATCAATTTCAGCCTATACCATGAAACACCCACCACGGCAGTTTCCCGACAATACAGCAAGGAAGATGGTTGAAGAGTTTATCTCGGGTGAACGGGAGCGCTGAGATGAAGGCCCTGGTTATTGCCGCGGGTATGGGCAGCAGGCTCAGCACCATGACGAATAACCGTCCAAAACCCCTGGCCAGACTTCTTGGCCTATCACTTGTTGAACGCGTAATTCTTACTGCAAGAGATGCCTCTGTCAGGGAGTTTGTCGTGGTTGTCGGTTATCTCGGGGCGATGATAAAAGAGGAATTGGGAGATGGAAGCAGGTACGGCGTTGAGATTACATATATAGAAAATACAGAATGGCAGAGGGGGAATGCCCTGTCTGTCCTGAAGGCCCGGGAAGTATTGAAGGAGAGGTTCTTCCTGTTAATGTCGGATCACTTGTTTGAGCCTTCAGTCCTGCTGGAAGCAGGAAGTTTTCAACTGGATGACAAGGAAGTCCTGATGGTGGTTGACAGTGCTCCAAATGACTATATTGATATGGAAGATGCCACCAGGGTAATGGTAAGGGATGGCAGGGTTGTCAGTATCGGCAAGGGATTATCGGATTATAATGCTGTTGATTGCGGAATGTTTTCCTGCTCTGTTTCATTATTTGACGCCCTTCAGGAGGGTATAATGCATGGTGATGAGACGCTTTCAGGCGGCATGCAGAGACTTGCTGACAGGGGAATGCTCAAGGCATATGACCTTGACGGCAGGTTCTGGATTGATATTGATACTGAAGAGTCATTTAGAAAGGCGGAAGACCTGCTGTGCAGGAGTTTGATAAAACCAACAGACGGTTTTATATCAAGGTACCTGAACAGACCCATATCAATAAGGATTTCAAGGATTCTGGTGAAGACAGGGATAAAGCCGGATACAATATCACTCTCAGGTTTTACCATATCTCTCCTTGCAGCCCTGATGCTTTCTTTCGGCAATTACCTGCCCGTTCTTCTTGGTGGACTCCTGGTGCAGGTCTCTTCAATCCTTGACGGATGTGACGGTGAGGTGGCACGGTTAAAATTTCAGCAGTCGGATTACGGGGCGTGGTTTGATGCAGTACTGGACAGATACGCAGATGCCGCTGTAATCCTTGGTTTGACATATGGCTGGTGGAATTCACACGGTGGCGACTATCTTGTGTGGGTTACAGGTTACCTTGCGCTTACAGGGAGCCTTATGAACAGTTATACGGCTATCAAGTATGATGCGGTTGTTTTAAAGGAGCAGGAGGGTTCAAGCTGGAGATTTGGAAGAGATACAAGGTCGTTTCTGATTATGCTCGGTGCAGTATTAAATCAGTTGTTCGGTCTCCTGGTAATCCTTGCTGTCATTGCAAACTTTGTATCTGTCAGAAGATTGTATGTTTTGAGAAAGGGCTGAGATACCAGGAAGTTGGCGCGCCCAGGAGGATTTGAACCCCCAGCCTACGGATTCGTAGTCCGACGCTCTATCCAGTTGAGCTATGGGCGCATTGTTTTTGATTTCTTGAGATCATGAGACCACAGGGGACAAAAATGCATAAATATATAAGACTCTTTCAAAAAATACTCAATGTAGCTATTGATAATAGCAATTCTTCCGATCCATTGTCAATTTGTTTGGTTTGCTTCAGCAGCAGTCAGTATTTAGACTATTTTCATGCTTATATCAACTGATGGGGCAGAGTGGGTCAGGGCCCCTACAGAGATCAGGTCTACACCTGTAAGGGCAATTTCGCGGATGTTGTCAATGCTTACACCCCCCGATGCCTCAATAAGTGGCGATGGGTTGTTTTCATGAGCAATCCTTACGGCCTCTTTCATCAGCTCAACTGACATATTATCAAGCATGATGATATCTGCCCCTGCATGCAGTGCCTCTGTCAGTTCTTCAATGTTCTTTACCTCAACCTCTATCTTCATCAGGTGGTGGGCCTTCTTTCTGACACTTTTTACTGCATTTTTTATCCCGCCTGCTGCCATTATGTGGTTATCCTTGATGAGAATCCCGTCATAAAGACCAAAGCGGTGGTTATATCCAGCTCCTGTTCTGACAGCGTATTTCTCGAGGTATCTCATGTTTGGGGTTGTCTTTCTTGTATCCACAATGCGGGTTCCCGTATCATTGATGAGTTCTGCAAACCTGTTTGTCAGTGTGGCGATGCCGGAGAGTCTCTGCAGTATATTAAGTGCCAGTCTCTCCCCTGTCAGCAGTCCTGCAGTCGGGCCTTTCAACGTGGCTATAATCACTCCCTCTTTTACCGGGTTTCCATCTGACATGCTTTCTTTAAAGCTTATCCTCGAGTCTGTTATATTGAAGACCTCTTTGGCAAACCGCAGGCCCGAGAGGATAAAGTCCTCTTTTGCAAGGATAACGGCCTCTGAGACGTGATGGGTCGGGATAATAAATTCGGTTGTAAGGTCACCATGGCCTATATCCTCATTCAGGGCCTGAATGAGAAACTCCCTGACCGGGCTGTATACATTGTGCACTATATTTTCCCCTCTTTCGTTTTAACGGTGCCCTGTTGTCTCTGCGGCCGCGAGGTTCATTAAAACAAAGCTTATCTCTTTTTCAGGAGTGACAGAAATCCGATGAGCCCGCCTACAACTGCACCAAGCGAAAGGGTTGCCTTCCAGTCAAAAACAGTCTGTACATTGCCCTCTACATTGCCGGCGAGCAGGAAGATACTCCTTGTATTTTCTGCCTTGATATCCCGGGCTGCAATAACACAGGATGCACTCTGTTTCATCTCGGTATCTCCCCTCGATACAATCAGTGGTGCAAAGGATGATTCCACGGAGGTGTTGCCGCCGGAAGTGATAATGCTTATGCTCTGGTTAACCCTGACATCTCCACCCTTGATAAGACATGCCGCTCCCTGTGTTACCTCAACCCTTTCACCATCAATGCTGAGGGCCCCAACCTGCTGCAACTCCACATGTCCACCCTCTACAGACCTGACGGTGCTCTGTACAACATTTACAAATTCAGCATCTATAAGACTGAGGTCTTTTTTTTCAACATCCCTCTTTTTTTCACTCATTATCTTTCCCCCTGAGCTCTTCCAGTTTATTTATGCTCTCGATAATCCTCTCCTTCTTTTGCATAAATTCATTATACTTCATTTTTTCTTTCTCAACAACATTCTTTGGTGCCTTGCTTATAAAATCTTCATTGAGAAGTTTCCTGTCCAGAGACGAAATGGATTGCTCGACCTTTTGCAGATCCTTCCTGAGTCTTTTGATTTCCGCATCGACATTCAACAGCCCTTCGAGCGGGACATAAACCTCAAGGTGGTCCTTGACCGAAGTGGCTACTCCCTTTCCTTTTGTAACCTCTGTCCCGATGCTGAGTTCCCTCGTCCTTGCCAGTTTACTTATGTACAGGGAGTTTTCGGCAAGTATTTCCTCTGTTTCCTTATTGTAGGGCCTGATGAGTGCGAAGAGCTCAAGAGACGGTGCTATGTTTAATTCACCGCGAATCGTCCTTATTCCAGTGATAGCTTCCATGATATAGGACATCCGCTCTTCGGCCTCAATATCTCTCTCCCTGTAGTGGGGGAACGGACTTAGCATGATGGTCTCGCCCTTGTGGGGAATTGTCTGCCAGACTTCCTCTGTAACAAACGGCATAAAAGGATGCAGCAGCCTGAGAGAGCTTTCGAGGATATAAAGCAGGCATTTCAGTGTTGCCCTTCGGAGTGCGTCATTGTTTGTATTATTATAAATAACGGGTTTTGAGAGTTCTATGTACCAGTCACAGAATTCGTGCCAGATAAATTGGTAGATTGAAGTGGCAGCGTCGTTAAACCTGTATTCAGTCAGTGCAGTGTTAATGTCGTCTGAAGTCTTTGCGAGCCTGCTCAGTATCCATCTTCCCGGAGTATCAAGCTCTTTCTGCCATTTTTTATCGCTCGATGGCAACGCCTGTTCTCCAGCAATATTTGTATTTATAAACCTTGAGGCGTTCCAGAGCTTGTTAATGAAATTCTTGTATCCCTCAACCCTCTCCTCCGAGAATTTTATGTCCCTTCCCTGTGCGGCAAAGGCCGTAAGTGTGAACCTGAAGGCATCTGCCCCGTATTTATCAATCAATACGAGCGGATCAATTACATTACCCTTTGATTTACTCATCTTCTGTCCCTTCAGATCCCTGACGAGTGCATGAATATAAACATCTCTGAATGGTACGTCATCCATAAATTTCAGGCCCATCATTATCATCCTTGCAACCCAGAAGAATAGTATATCAAATCCTGTAATCAGCACATTCGTGGGGTAAAATGTCTCAAGATCATCTGTCTTCTCAGGCCAGCCGAGGGTGGAAAAAGGCCACAGGGCAGAGGAAAACCAGGTGTCCAGTACATCGGGGTCGCGGAGCAGTTCCTTGCTGCCGCAATACGGACATTCTCCAGGGTCCTGCCTTGAACATATCGGGGTCACGGATTTATCTATTTTAACGGTATTGGCGTTCTTCATGATATCTTCGGGAGCGAGGCCCCTCAGCCTTAATTCCGTATAGGTTCCGGCCTGAACACTGTCTCCGCCGATATTCAGAGGCTTGTGAAAGCTTATATAGATGAGGTCTCCATGATGTTGTCCTTCCTCTGTCCTGCAGTAAGGACAGTACCAGACGGGTATCTGATGGCCCCACCATATCTGTCTGGATATGCACCAGTCTCTTATATTCTCCATCCACGCGTAATAGCTGTTTGACCAGCCCTCGGGGATAATCTGAATCCTTTCGTCCCGTACAGCCTTTATTGCATCTTCGGCAAGTTCCTTGACATTTACATACCACTGTACTGTTGAGAAGGGTTCAATTATTGTCTTGCACCTGTAACAGTGTCCAACGGAGTAGACGTGTTTTTGTTCTTTCTCGATAAGGTCGAGTTCCTTTAAATCCTCAATCACCTTTCTTCTGCATTCATACCTGTCAAGTCCGGCATACTTTTTCCCCGCTGTATCCGTCATTGTTCCGTCTTCGGCAATAACCGTGATAAAGGGCAGATTGGGGGTCTGCCTTCTGGCCATTGCCTCGTCATTAAAGTCATGCGCAGGGGTGACCTTTACAGCGCCGGTGCCGAAGTTGGGGTCTACCATCTCATCTGCAATTATGGGAACCTCCCGCCTTGTCAGGGGGAGTTTGATTCTCTTGCCTATAAAGTCTTTATACCTGCTGTCCTCCGGGTGTACGGCCACGGCACTGTCTCCAAGCATGGTCTCAGGCCTTGTAGTGGCCACTACTATGTATCCACTGCCGTCAGTCAGGGGGTAACGTATGTATATGAGCTTTCCCTCAAGGTCTTCATGCTCCACCTCAAGGTCGGAAAGTGCTGTATGGCATCTTGGGCACCAGTTGATCAACCGGAGGTCCCTGTAAATCAGACCATCCTGGAAGAGTCTTACAAAGACCTCCCTGACAGCCTCTGAAAGCCCCTCGTCGAGTGTGAATCTCTGCCTTGACCAGTCACAGGAGGCCCCCAGACGCTTGAGCTGGCTGATTATTCTCTCCCCGTATTCCCCCTTCCACTCCCACACCTTCCGGATGAATTCCTTTCTGCCAAGGGTAAAACGGTCAATTCCCTCCTTTGCCAGCTCTCTCTCTACTACATTCTGTGTTGCGATACCTGCATGGTCGGTTCCCGGCAGCCACAATGCCCTGTAACCATGCATTCTTTTCCAGCGGATAAGTATATCCTGGAGGGTTGCGTTCAGGGCATGTCCCATATGTAAGGAGCCTGTGACATTCGGAGGGGGGATCACTATGCTGTATGCTTCTCCGTCCGGATTCACCTCTGGTCTGAAAAATCCCTTCTTTTCCCAGAGTTCATACCATTTCATCTCATCTTCGAACCTGTAGTTCTTCTCAAGTTCACTCATATTTAAAGCTCCTGTCACTGTTATTTCAATAGTAGATTTATTTCAGCATGATTGTGCTGTGCACTGCATTCTTTCTTGTCAGGAACGGCCTGATTTTTAACAACTCAAGGTTATCTCTGAATAAATCCTTATTACAGAAGATGCATTGGGTGGGGGAAATTATATATTTTTTTGTCCCTTACGTCAAGGGGGCGAGAAAAGAATTCAAAATTCAGATATTAAATCCAGCATTTAAGACATTCTTTATGATCTAAAATTTAAGGGTCAAGATAGCGTTATTTTCAGAGTATAGACTTAATCTCCTCGACCTCCCGGTTAATAATGGTCTCGGCAAGGTCAGGGACGGTTTCCCATATGATCTTTTCAATCTGCTGTTTTAACGAGGAACTTAACTCTTCCATCATATTACTGATGGTCTCTTCCATGAGTCGGGGGGCGGTGTCAAGTATAATCTTCTCTACTGCCGGTTTCATGAGGCTGTTGACGCTGTCCAATATAGCAGCCTGCAGATCAAAAGACTCCAGCATCTCCTTCATCCTGTCCTCAACTGAAGATGTAAAGGCGGCATAAAACTCATTGCTGTCAAGTGAATTGACCATCTCTGAAATTTTTTCTTCGGCAATAGCCTTGAACATAGACTTCATTTCTTCTGTTCCCGGGAGCGGAACTGCCTGTCCCTGTCTTTCTTCTCCAACTGCGGCCCTGTCTCCGGTCAGGGATAGCTCTTCATCTTTTATCTCTTCGAGTTCTTCCAGGGTTTCATCGTCTTCCTCAAAAGTCAGCTCTTCTTCCAGTGCAAATGTCTCCTCAGAGGGTTCCAGAGAAGGTTCCATGGTCAATTCCTCTTTTTCCCATTCTTCTACCGTCTCTGTTTCAGAGCTTTCAGCCGTTTCAGCAGTTTCCAGGTGTCCAACCGTTTCGGCAGTTTCAAAAGTTTCAGCAGTTTCAACGGTTTCGCCTTCACTTACTTCAAACTCCTCTTCAAGTGTCTCGGCTACACCTTCTTCTTCCAGCATCTCTTTTTCTGCAAATATTGCGTTTATCTTGCTGATAAGTTCCTGGGATTCAAAGGGTTTTACAATATAATCATCAGCCCCGACCTCTTTTAGCAGGTCTTCATCAATCGGCTCAAAGGCTCCGGCAAGGAGAATAACGGGAATTCCCATTGTGTTCTCATCCTCCTTGATCTTTTCACACAACTGATAGCCGTTCATCTTTGGCATCTCTATATCTGCAAGGACTATATCCGGCATGAATTCTTTTATTACAGCCCAGGCATGTTCTCCGTCTCCAACCGATTTGATCTCAAACCCCTCATCAGCGAGTATAAGTTCAACGACCTTCTGAATGGTTATACTGTCATCAGCCAAAAGCAGTTTTTTGCTCATATCCCACCTCTTAGTTAACGGGACTTGCCCGTTTAGTTTTTATTTTGAGGAATCACTATCAAAAAGACTCAACTCAGTACTTGTTGCTTATCTGTGGTTAAACACACTAACAAAATTTTATTGTTAATGGCCAGAAAAGTCAAGTATTTTAAAATATCATCAAAAAATTTTAATATATCTGTTATGGATGCTTCTTTATTGAACGAATTGCTTCAGAAGGTAAAAGACGGAACCTTGTCACCCGAGAAGGCTGTGGAGAAATTAAGATCCCTGCCGTTTGAGGCTATTGATTCCTCACACGTGGACCATCACAGGGCTTTGAGACAGGGTATCCCTGAGGTGGTCTTTGCTGAAGGGAAGACGGTCGATGAGGTTTTGAGGATATCAAAGGCGATCTATAAGAAGAGCAGGAAACTGCTCATAACACGGGCAGATGAGAATATCCGTAAGGCACTCCGCATTAAAGGGGCAAAGCATTATCCGCGTTCCGGAATTATAATGGCAGGGGGGGCAAAGTCCGGCAGCGGCCTTGTACTCGTTGTTACAGCAGGGACATCGGATATCGCAGTGGCTGAAGAGGCCTCGCTCACGGCCTCTTTTCTTGGCAGCAGGGTTGAGACGGTTTATGATGTCGGTGTAGCAGGCATACACAGATTATTTGCATACATGGACCTCATCAGGGAGGCAAGGGTAATAGTGGTTGTTGCAGGCATGGAGGGTGCTCTTCCCTCTGTGGTTGGTGGTATTGCAGACAGTGTTGTCATCGGGGTACCCGCATCAACCGGTTACGGCACTTCCTTTGGGGGGCTTACCGCACTCTTTGCAATGCTCAACTCCTGTGTGCCGGGGATTGCGGTTGTCAATATTGATAACGGTTTTGGGGCAGGATGTCTTGCACACAGGATAAATACAGGGACTAAAAGATGAAAAGTTGAACTTTCAGGCAGAAATTGTTTTAAATATCCCTATGGCAGAACAGACCCCCCTCATGAAACAGTACTTCAGTATAAAGCAGGAACATGCCGACGCCATACTCTTCTTTCGCCTTGGTGATTTTTACGAGATGTTCGGTGAGGATGCCCGTGTGGCCTCCTCCGTCCTTTCGATAGCCCTCACAACGCGTGACAGGGGAAAGGAAAGACCCACCCCCATGTGCGGGGTCCCTCATTTTGCTGCAGAGACCTATATAACCAGACTGATAAATGCAGGTTACAAGGTTGCCGTCTGTGAACAGGTTGAAGACCCCAAGGAGGCAAAGGGGATTGTAAAAAGAGAGGTTGTCAGGGTTATCACTCCGGGTACGCATACGCCTGAAAACCCCAAGGAAAACAACTTTATACTCAGTTTTTATCCTGACGGCAAGGTCCACGGCATCTCAATCGCAGACCTTTCAACCGGTGAATTCTTTCTTTACGAGACCGACCGACCGGTTGAGGACGAGATCCAGAGGTTTGAACCAAAGGAGATTCTCTGCCCGTCTCACCTCAAGGGTCATTTCCACTACCTCGATACACTGAACAGCTATTTTACGACCTATTATGAGGACTGGTTTTTTGACTACTCCGAGGCATACAGGAAGATGCTTGAACATTTTAAGGTCTATTCCCTTGAAGTCTTCGGCTGTGAGGAGATGAAGGCAGCAGTATCTTCCTCCGGAGCGCTCATCAACTATCTCACGGAAAACCAGAAGGGCGCTGTTGTACTCAGGAAACCTGCTGTGCTCAAGCAGGGTGAGTATATGTTCCTTGATTCCGTTACCAAGAGGAACATCGAACTGATACATAACATGAGAGACGGCTCATCCGAGGGTACCCTGCTCAAAATACTGGATGAAACATTGACGCCAATGGGCGGAAGGTTCCTCAGAAATGCCATATTAAAACCCCTTGTCAACATAGAAGGTATCAGAGACCGTCATGAGGCCGTTGAAAACCTTATAGAGGGCTACGAGCTGCAGGAGACCCTAAGAACCTATCTCAGGCAGGTTCAGGACCTTGAGAGGCTCTCCACAAGGGTGCTCCAGCGCAGTGCAAACGCCCGCGACCTTATTGCGATCAGGACATCAGTGGCATGTCTTCCTGAAATAAGAGGTGCCCTTACGAAGGCCCACTCCCCGCTACTCACGAAAATTTCCGGTGATGTGGAGGATTTCAGCGGATTGAAAGACCTGATTGATCGGGCGATTAATGATGATCCGCCCAATGGTCTGAAAGACGGCGGGATAATAAAGTCAGGCTACAGACAGGATGTGGATGAATTCAGGGAAATGTCCACAAAGGGGAAGGACTACATCTCGGGGCTTGAGATGAAAGAGAAGGAATCAACAGGCATATCGTCACTGAAGATCGGTTATAACAGAGTTTTTGGTTATTATCTTGAGGTTACAAAATCAAACCTCCATATGGTGCCTGAACATTACATCAGGAAGCAGACCCTTGTGGGGGCCGAGAGGTACGTCACCCCGGAGTTAAAGGAATACGAAAACAGGGTGCTCGGCGCTGAGGAGAGGCTCAAGGCCCTTGAGTATGAAGTCTTTATGGAAGTACTCAAAGAGGTTGCTCTTTCAATTGAAGACCTTCTCGGGACTGCTCAGGCGATAGGAGAGCTTGACTTCCTTCTCTCACTTGCTGTGACTGCAAAAAGATACAACTATAAAAAACCCCTGATTGACAGTACGGGAAGACTTGAAATTACAGACGGAAGGCATCCGGTGCTTGAAAGGGGCACCTCTGATGAGAAGTTTATCCCGAACAGCGCTTATGTTGATACGGAAGACCACAGGCTCCTGATCATAACAGGTCCGAACATGGCGGGGAAATCAACGTATATGAGGCAGGTTGCACTGATCGTGCTGATGGCCCAGGTCGGCTCCTTTGTCCCCGCGGCAGAGGCCAGAATAGGGGTTGTGGACAGGATATTTACAAGGATCGGGGCCTCGGATTACCTTGCAAAGGGCCAGAGCACGTTTATGGTGGAAATGATAGAGACCGCAAACATCCTTTATAACGCAACGAAAGAGAGCCTGATAATACTTGACGAGGTGGGCAGGGGGACAAGCACCTTTGATGGAATAAGCATAGCCTGGGCAATAGCTGAGTACATTGCAAACGAGATTGGTGCAAGGACCCTCTTTGCCACCCATTATAATGAGCTGACAGAGCTCGGAATCACTTTGCCTGGAGTAAAAAACTACAATATCTCCGTCAAGGAGTGGGGTGATGAGATAATATTTCTGAGAAAGATCGAACGGGGCCCTGCTGACAAGAGTTACGGAATTCAGGTGGCACGCTTGGCAGGATTGCCAGAGCCTGTGATAGACAGGGCAAAGGAGGTGCTGAATAATCTTGAAAAATCAGAGTTTACTGAATTCGGCACACCAAGGGTTATGGGCAGGAATACCCGCAGAAAGGCGTCGCAGCTTGACCTGTTTTCAGTAAACTATGAGCCGATTGTAAATAAACTCCTCGGCATTGACACCTCATGCCTGACCCCTGATGAGGCAGTCAAGCGTCTGCTTGAAATACGCAAGATGGCGGAAGACCTTCAATAAGGGTTTGAAATATCATCCTTTTTACGATATATTACTGAACGGCAAGCTTGATTTTTAGTCATTTCTATGATATTGTATATCAACTTGTCCGTTAAATCATTACAATTAAAACAAAATTATGGGAAATATACTAATCAATCAATCGGTAGCTATCCTTTGCGACGGGAATAATATTGAACGGAGCATCCACGAGCTCTCCAAATCAAAAAATACAATGATCAATTTCGATAAACTGATCCCGAAATTACTTAATGACAGGGGGTTGAACAGACTGCTTTATTTTCGGGAAGGCAAGTCCATTTCTTCCAAATTCGCTGAAAGGCTGCACGAAAATTATTATGGATCGGTTCTTCCGTGTCATAAGTCAGCCGATATCCCCCTTTCCATCAAGGCAACACAACTTGCCTCAAAGGTAGACACTATTATCATTATGTCAGGCGATGCAGATTTTGTGGATTTGGTTACGCATCTGAAAGGGGAGGGTGTAAGGGTAGAAATTGCTGCTGTAAGAAAAACAACTGCCAGGATATTAATTGAAGAAGCAGACTATTTTCACGAGATAACCAAGGAAGACTGGTTTATATACAAGGCACCGAGAAAGACAAAACAAAAAAGACCTGACAGTTCACAAGGATAGGATTTTGACGGGATAAACATGATAAAGACTATTTATCGGAAAGTATCTCTTTTAGAAAAGTATCCTGTAAATCCCGTCTAAAATATTTCGCTATTACAGTCTGAATGCAGTTATAACGGGGTTAAAGAAGAACTTATCCGATTTTCCTGAGAAATTCCGCAAGTTTTATAATCCTTGTCTGTCCGTATTTCTTTAAATCAAGAAGATGCCTGTTCCCGGTGACAAGAAAATCTGCTTTTGAATGTTCTGCGCATTCGAGGATTCTGTTATCAGGTTCATCATGCAATACCTTGATCCTGCTCCCTGGTTTAACAACGGTTGAAACAGAGCCGATATGTTTGATTGTAGCTGTTATCTGTTCGTTACTCCACAGGAACTTCTCTTTGAGCTTTCCTGCCGTTTCGGTAAGGATCGGTATAGAGGTATAGAGTTCTACCTTTTTTTCAACAGTAAGGAGGTATGCTTCCTCTGCTTTGCCTCCAGGTGTAATAAATGCTGAAATGTAGATATTTGTATCAAATACGGCCTTGATCACTACCGGCCTTCGAAAACGATTTTTTCGATATCTTCCTCGGTGATTTTCAGCTCCCTGGCTCTCCTTGCACCGTACCTCTGCAGAGAATAGAACTCTTTTTTGAGTTTTTCCTCCTTGTACAGTTCAAACATTTCCCGGAAGAGCTGGCTAATCGTTTCCCCTTGAATCTTTGCTATCTTTCTGTACTCCTGTGCAGTCTCAGGGGGCACGGATATGGTTATGGCTACCCTCTGCCTTTTTTCCATTAGAACCTCCTGTGGTGTTACCATGTAATACCACAACACACATGATCGTGCTGCGTCAAAGCAGATATATGAGGGCAGGGCATAAAAAGAGTGCTTTTTATGCCCTTTTTTTTTAAAATTAATACCTGTAATAGTCCGGCTTGAACGGCCCTTCCCTGGGAATACCGAGATACTCGGACTGGGCATCGGTAAGCGTGGTCAGCTTTACACCCAACTTTCCCAGATGCAACTGGGCAACCTTTTCATCCAGATGTTTTGGGAGCACATAAACCTTGTTTTCGTAATTGTCAGGATTGTTCCAGAGCTCCATCTGGGCCATAACCTGGTTCGTAAAACTGTTTGACATGACAAAAGAAGGATGACCTGTGGCACATCCGAGGTTTACAAGGCGCCCTTCGGCAAGTATTGTTACGGCCTTGCCCTCAGGCCAGATCACCTGGTCAACCTGCGGCTTTATATTTACCTTCTTAAGCGATGGGTCGTTAAAGACCGAGGCAACATCTATTTCTATATCAAAATGCCCTATGTTACAGACTATGGCCTGATCCTTCATCACATCCATATGCTGTCTGCAGATAACGTCCTTGCACCCCGTAGTGGTAATGAATATATCCGCAATGGGTGCGGCATCCTCCATGGTAACAACCTCATAACCCTCCATGGCGGCCTGAAGAGCGCATATCGGGTCTATTTCTGTAATAAGAACCCTGGCACCCTGACCCCTTAAAGACTGGGCGCATCCCTTGCCGACATCACCATAGCCGGCTACAACCGCTATCTTGCCGGCTATCATTACATCAGTGGCCCTCTTTATCCCGTCCAGCAGGGACTCACGGCAGCCGTATAGATTGTCAAACTTCGATTTTGTGACGGAATCATTTACATTAAAGGCAGGACAGCCAAGGGTGCCTTCACGCATCATTTCATAAAGACGATGAACTCCTGTGGTCGTCTCCTCGGAAATACCGCGGATTTCCTTCAGATACTCAGGGTAGCGGTCATGAACAATCTGGGTAAGATCCCCGCCGTCATCAAGAATCATGTTAAGTGGTTTTCCGTCAGGCCATAAGAGCGTCTGCTCTATACACCAGTCATATTCTTCCTCGCTTTCTCCCTTCCATGCAAATACCGGAATACCACGGGCTGCTATGGCTGCCGCAGCATGATCCTGTGTGGAAAATATATTGCATGATGACCAGCGGACCTCAGCCCCTAATTCAACCAGGGTCTCTATCAATACAGCAGTCTGTATCGTCATATGGAGACACCCTGCTACCCGGGCTCCACTAAGTGGTTTTTCCTGTCCGAATTCCTGACGAAGCGCCATCAACCCTGGCATTTCGGTTTCAGCAATGGATATCTCCTTTCTTCCCCATTCGGCAAGGGAAATATCCGCTACCTTGAAATCCTCAACAACAATTTTGTCCTCAATCATTAGCTTTAAAACCTCCTGAATTTTAAAAGTATTGTAACTGCCTATTCCGGCGGGTTGGGCTCTTGGAGAGCCCGTTTCTGTATTACCGGTTCATAGTATTATCATGTTTTCAGCCAACAATTGCAAGTAAATGCAAGTAAACGAGTAAGGATTTGATGCCATAAAGCTCTTCCTTTCATGTTCCATTCCTCCTGATAAGGCCGGGAAGGTCAAAAGTTTTCCCCTCTATCAAGAGGGGATTAACAGGGTGTGTTCCTTAACTTGATTCGGGATTCAGAATAAGTCCACCTCTTTGGAAGAGGGGAGGGGGATTTTTCAAAAATGCGAAATTCCGCGAGTAAGCAACTATTGATTTTAAATGACTTTTATCTTGTGAAATCTTTCAGATATGCTATACTTTAACAAATAAACGGAGGAACCGGAAATTCGTGTAATTAGAGTCTGTGTATAAATATAAGAATTGAGCCGTCATTCCCGCGGTCTGTTGAGCGGGAATCCAGTCTTTTCAGTGAGTTCTGGATATCCGATTACAGACACTTCAGGTATGACAAAAATTAAAAACAGCAGTTTATACACAGACACTAATTAATGATATCTGTATAAAATAATACAAGATGCAGAAATTTGCTATGATATGAAAAAAAGCTGGAGGCATTAGTGATGTCATACAAAGTAAGCATAATAATTGAAAAAGATGAATATGGGTATTACGCCTATGCACCGGAACTGGAAGGATGTCAGACTCAGGGTGAGACAATAGACGAAGTAATGGTAAACATAAAAGAGGCAATTGAACTTTATTTGGAGACACTTACGGAAGAGGAAATTAGGGAAGCGATGAGCAAGGAAATCCTAACAACAACTTTAGAGGTTCAGGTTGCCTAAACTTCCACGACTTACACCTCAGGAAGCAGAATCAATGCTCCTGAAGGATGGATATGAATTTATCAGAAGCAAAGGTAGTCACAGGATTTACATCAAGGGGACAAGACGAATGATAATTCCATTTCACACCGGCAAAATCTTACATCCCAAAATTGTCAAACAAGTTATCAAAGCAATAGAAACGAAAGAATATTAACCTGGCAAACAAATACAGCGTTCTTTTGCTGGCTGTAGTGGTTAGCTTTGCTGACAAATATGTCTCCCTGAAGAGTTGCCAGGTTAATAAAACAGCATATAACAAACGGTTGGTGATTTGAATGCGTACCAGAGGATGCTTTTTGAGCAAGAGATATTTTGTTGTTTTCAAAAAGGCGTCATGCCAGTTAATATCATCAAGGGTACGGATCACCTTAATGTGAAATGTGTAGACCTTCCCTATGTTTTTTGTGGTACGGTAAAAGTATCTGATAACTCGTCAGCAAGATGAAAATAAATATCTTATATGTCAAAAATAACATCAGTCGATTTCATAAAACAACAAATCTTCTTGCAAACCAAGTAAAAGGGTCACCTTGTCTGAATACCCTTCCGATTATAGTCGGCAAAGGTCAAGAGTTAGTAATGCTATGCGAAGGGAGTAATCGTGGAGACACGGAGTATATCACACCATATGTTGTTAATGGTGCCTTCTCGTTAGAATTGTGCTTGAAATTATTAGTATATTACGAGACAAAAAAATGGCGCAGGGGGCACAATCTTAAAGACCTATACGAAAAAATTAGCGAAGATTCAAAGTTTTTTTGTCCCTATCGATTCTTAAGGTGTCTGATATTATACAGGTACTTATCAGTCATCATATCATTATCCAAAATTAACTCTACCCATTTGCTCATGCTATAATAGACTAAAATGGTTTGGAGGTATAAATATGCACAATGAATTTACTGCAATAATTGAAAAAGATGGAGATTGGTACATTGCATATTGTCCTGAAATACCAGGAGCCAATGGTCAGGGCAAGACAAAAGAAGAATGTCTTAAGAGCTTGTCAGAAGCCATTAAATTGATTTTAGAGGATAGAAGGCAGAATGGTATGCGAGGAATTCCACAGGATGCAATATCTGAAGTTGTAGCAGTTGAATGAAAAGAAGCGAGCTATTACGACATCTTCGCAAACACGGCTGTTACCTCAAACGAGAGGGTTCATCTCACTCTCTATGGTGTAATCCTTTAACAGGTCATGTCGAAACCATACCTCGCCATACGGAGATTTCTAATAAGTTAGCTCGGAAAATCTGTAAGGCATTATCAATAAAAGAGATTGGATAATCGGGTAGCTGGATTTTTTCTCTTCTGGTCCCCACTGTACCCCTGCAATATCAACCACTTAATTCAGTTAAAAACTCTGTGTGCCGGTTTTTAATCATGGCTCCGGATTCAACAAACTCATGAGCGAGAGAGCTTAAGCACAAGAACAGGGGCAAAAGCACCTTTTAGGCACTTGTATTTGCAAGCCTTCAGCTGTTGGTGCGGATACACGCGTAGCATATGTGAGGAGGCCTATAGACCGTCCTTATTTATTTGGAAATATTGAAAAATGCCCGGTCAGGGCAATTCAGATTACAGATTCCACATGCCATACTTTAAGTGTCGGAATTCTTTACTTTAAAAAAACTTCTTACACAATAGGAAGCGATTCCTGTCTATTGAAAGGGTTTGATTAAATTTCCTTTAAAATTAATTGGTTATGCCCATTAGATCGCTCTAATCCTTCTTGTGTTTACCATTACTTGGCAGGAATACTGTCGGACTTTCTTGCACTAAAAGCAAACAATCATATCTCGGCAAAAGGCCACAATACTGTTATTTCCCTTTGAATTCAATAGGTTACAGGGATACTGCCAAGGCTGGCACATCTCTTGCACTAAACTATAATTAAATAATAAAATTATGGTAATTCAATTGCTTTAAATTGAAAAAAATAAATAAGGAGGCTAAAATGTTAGGAAATCTCTTTGTAAGAGAAAATTTAGAAAGAAAGGAGGAGGAGAAAATGAAAATAGTGAAACCGATGTTAACGTTTGTGTTTGCATTAGTAGTAAGTCTTGTAATGGTTGGTAACGCAACCGCTTTCTTCATTGATTTTGAAGATGGAGTCAACGGAGCGCCTGTAACCGACATTCCCGGCATCAGTTTTTTAGATTACAATGGGTATGCCTCTCTCTATTTAGATTGCTCTACCGGTAGCTATAACTGTTCAGATATGAACGGCAGTTATAGTTATGGCGGTTACTACATTTATGATAATGTTGGCTTATGGGCTGGCCCAAATGCTGATGCACAGGGCGTAATAGTCGATTTTACGTCGAATGATGGAACCTGGTTTTCAACCGGCTATAGCGCTAATAGTAACTTCTATGTGGTGGCATACTTAACCGATGGGAGCACTGTAACTGCTTCTGGTGGAAAAAATTACGGAGTTGGAATGGACTTTCTGAGCGTTGCCGCTTCTGCGGGCACCTATATCGATTATGTAGTCCTGCATGATACCGGTAACTACTGGGTTGTTGATAACATGAGTGGCGATGCATCCGGAGTTAATGTGCCCGAACCAGGCACTTTGCTCCTCATAGGCTCAGGCCTGATCGGACTTGCGTTTGCTAGAAGAAAGATGATATAAGAGTCAAATATGTAATGCCTCAAAATGCCCATTCGGATGTGTTCGGATGGGCATTTTTTTATGGGCCATTAAATTTTAGATCTTACGAGTGATAGAGTACTACTTAAGTTGTTGCAACGTCTACTATCGCACGTGCAATTGCACAAGGCGAGGCATTAAATTCCGAGAAAATTTGAAAACATTGAAAGCTATTTATGGATCACTTTGTTATCCAGGACACAAACCGAAAACTTTTGACATTTTAAATGTATGAAAAAAATCTGGAACATGCTATAGCGGAAAATGTTAACATATAAAGTACGTCTTAAAGAGTTACCGGAGAGGAATACGGTAAAAAGCCGCTGTTCCCCATAGTTCAGGTGCAAGTTTAAGAAAAAAAATCTTTAAAGGAGTTTCAATATGGACGATGGATTTGAATTAAGAGTATCTGATAGAAAAGGGGAAGGCATTTTTGCGACGAGATCATTTAAGGCCGGTGAAACCGTGATGATCGGAGTAATTGAAAAAAGACTGAAGGAGAATCACTCTCATGCCTCACAGATTGGTGAGGATGAATATGTCTTTCATGCTGGATCAATAAGCAAGGTCAATCATTCGTGCGACCCTAATTGTGGTATCAAAATCAATGAAACCGGTGCCCATGATTTTGCAGCCATAAGGGAAATTATTGCTGATGAGGAGATAACCTTTGATTATGCCATGAGAAATTATGGAGTTGATTATTTCCCGAAAGAGTGCATGTGCGGCTCTGAAATATGTCGTGGCAGAGTTACCGGCTGGAAGGATTTGCCGGAGGCGAGGAAGAAAAGATACGAAGGCTTTGTTGCTCCTTACCTTCTTGAAATGGATGCCAGGTATTGTGCGGAGCAAACATAGTGCGAAACTAATGGTTTGGCTGCAGGTTCCTTCCTCTGTACACGACGCGTATGGAGGAGCCGTACCTTGAGCGTCTGTATGGCGAAGAATACCGCCAAAATAAGCACTCCAAAGTATCCTGGGATACAGAAAAAATAAGGGAGAATAAGATGCTTGTGGGCCTTACCGGTTGTTTTGGATGCGGAAAGTCCACTGTGCTTAAGTTATTTGAAGAACTCGGCGCTACTGTTCTAAGCGCTGATTCAATCGTTCATGACCTGTTAAAGCGCTCAGAAGTCAGGAATTCCATAGTGGAGATGTTTGGCCCGGATATCCTCGTAAAGGGGGAGATTGTCAGAAAAAAACTCTCTGAAAAGGTCTTCTCTGATGAAACCAAAAGAAAGAAACTGGAAAAACTGCTCCATCCCCTTGTTCTTGAAACAATAGAGCAAAATTATAAGAAGGCCGCAAATCTGACCAGTAACACGGAAATCATTATGGTTGTGGAGATCCCCCTGCTTTTTGAGACCGGATTTGATAAAGGGGTGGATGCGGTGGTTGTTGTCAGGGCTGAAGCGGATGTTGTCCGCGAGCGATTAAGGAGAAAGGGTTTTTCTGATGAAGAGATAAGGGTGCGGGCTGCTGCTCAGTTACCGGTTGATGAAAAGGCCTCCAGGGCGGACTATGTTATAGACAATACAGGTTCCCTCGATGACACGGAGAGGCAGGTCAGGAGAGTATGGGAAGACTTTTGAGAACTCAGCAAGAAGTCTAATTGCCAGACGCTGTTTTATCTCTTATTTTCTTCTGTCCGTAGATATCAAGATACTTAAAATATGAACGCAGTACCTTTTTTACATAGAGTCGAGTTTCTTTATAGGGGATGTCCTCAATGAACTCGTCGAGTTCATTGTACTGATTGGCCTCAAGCCATCTCCTGACAGCACTCTCTCCTGCGTTATAGGCTGCCACAGCCATTGGGACAGACCCGAACTCGCTAATCAACTGCCCGAGATAGTAACTGCCCAGGGTTATATTTAAATCGGGTCTCATAATTTCATTGTCAGAAAGCACCCCCGTCCCATAGCCGAGTGATTTTGCCATTCGTTGCGCGGTAAATGGCATGAGCTGCATCAGACCCAGCGCCCCGGACCTTGAGATTGCCTTTCTGTTAAACCTGCTCTCCTCCCGCATCACTGAGAAGATAACAAGGGGGTCTATATTATAATCAGCCGATATTCTGTCAACAATATCACTGTATACGGCAGGGTAAAGGAGCACGGAAGTCCCGGGATATCTCTTCAGTTTACTTGCGCAGCGGAAAGATTCATTAAATGCCTCCAGGGACTGGAGATACCTGCATATCTTCAATCTGTCATAGTCACCCTCCGGCTTGTAGCTGTAAATCTCCTTTATTGCATAATCCTGCAGGCCAACACTGTTGAGGAAGCCGGCCCGTTTAAAGGTTAGTGAAAGGTTATCCGGGAAATTTACAGATTCAGGAGTTTTAGCCCTCGACAGGCTATCTGTTCCAGCATCGAAGCTCGTAACCTCTTTTTTTAATGAATTCCGGAGCTCAACTCTCCCGGATGTCAGGCTGATACCGCCAGACCTCATCCGCCCCAGAAATGCATAAAAAGAGTCACCCTCTATACTACTATAAAGTCCTTTTGCATTTTGTCCGAGACTTTCAAGTGATCTTGCCTGCCAGTAAAGATATCCAGGGTTTCTGTGCTGGCTGTAGAGGTCTCTGAAATTATATGATGCACTGAGGAAATCCCCCATTAAATATTCCGTCCATGCAATATGCCAGAGTGCTTCCTTCTCGCAGGGATAGCTTCTGTAGGCCATCCTGAATATCTGCAGAGCCTCATCAAACTCCATATCGCGTCTCTTCTGTATCCCTTTAAGCAGAAAGAGAGTACAGGTCTCTTTGGTCTTTTTATCCCTTGCCAGATCGAGCATCTTCTCAAAGAGATCATAATCACCTGCCCTGTAATAAGATATTGCCGCCTTCTGGACGTTGTCGGCTTTTTGATAATAGAGGGCTGCCAAGCTATAATTCTTCATACGAAAATATGTATCGGCAAGGGAGGTATAAAGTGGTTTTCTGTCACTGCCGGCCAGCTTGTTCAATCTCGTCAGGAGCAGGGTTTCTGACTCTTTCAGTCTGAGAAATCTGCGGAGGTTTTTGCTCATCAGGATGATTTCTTCTGTAGAGAGGTCATCAGGAGAGACCTCATCCTTAAGCTCTGTATAGTATCTATCAGCCTTGACGTATAAGGATTTAAGGATAACTCCGGCCTCTCCCTCCATTCCTGCCCTCTCTAATGTTCTTGCATAGAGATACCGGGCTTCCGGGTCAGAAGGAAAGTCCCTAAGGTAATCCTTGATCTCCTTCAGGGTAATTGAATAGAAGGAAGCATCTTTTTCAAAGCACCCGTCTATCTCCGGCCATATATCCTGTTCGTCAAGGATTGCATAGAGGACTTTAATCTTCAACAGCCGTATATCTTTAGATAGGTATGTATCCTGATAGAGAGAGAGAAATTTATCTATATCAGCAAGGCTATGATAATAATCCCCTTCAGTATAGGCATCCATGGCACCGAGAAAAAGGAGATAATCACTGAAAAGGTGGGCTTTTCCGGAATCGAGGACTAAACGTGTTATTACTTCATTATATATTCCTGTCTCAACAGGACTATTCAGTGCCCTGTCCACTGTCCCGGCAGAAGAGGTATTTGTGTAATCACTAAAAGCCGGGAATACGATAAGAGCGAATGAAATAAACAAAAAATGTCTAAATATCTTTTTCATATGACGATCTGCGTTTTTTATTTTGACCAGTCATATCTCCGTCTCTTTCTGTGGTGTACATATTTGTCTGCAGACAGTGCTGCCACGCAGCCGTTTGCCGCAGCTACAACAACCTGCCTGACCTCAACACAGGTGACATCGCCTGCTGCAAAAACCCCCGGCTGATTTGTCTCCATCATCCTGTTTGTTATTATGCATTCTTCATCGCTAATATCAACGGAAAAATTGAGAAAATCAACCACAGGCTTGTTTCCGTGAAGATAAACAAAGACCCCATCCATAGGTAATATCTCCTCTTTGTCGGTGTTTCTGTCCTTCAGCTTTATCCTTTCAACTACCTCGCCTCCTTCAATAGATAAAACAACATGACCTGTGAGTAATTTCAGATTGTCAATTTTAGACAGGTGATGTTCGCCTGAAATTTTGAGTGACTTTGATGGAGCTATCAGATATACAGTCTCAGCAAAACGCGTAAGCAGTTCGGCTTCCTTTACAGCTTCCTCAGAGTCTCCAATAACACAGACAGTCTTACCCCTGAAAAACGCAGCGTCACATATTGCACAGTAGCTTACACCTTTCCCGAGGAACTCCTTCTCTCCCTTGACTGTAGGTTTCCTGCCCATAGCACCGGTCGCTAAAATAACGGCCTTTCCCTGAAAAGTCCTCTCTATTGTATAGATTTCTTTTATCTCTTTATCCAGACTTACACCTATGACTTGTACCTCAAGGTATTCTGCCCCGAACCGTATCGCCTGTTCCCGGAATATATCGAGAAGTTCCTTCCCGGAGATGGGCTCTGTCAAGCCGGGATAGTTCTCTACCTTATCTGCAATTGCAAGGGCTCCTGCTGTAGAGGATTTGTCAAGAATGGCTGTTTTGAGATGGGCCCTTGCAGCATACTGGGCTGCTGTAAGACCTGCGGGACCACCTCCGATAATCAGAACGTCATATATTTCGTCTTCACCCATCAGTAAAACACCTCCATTGCAAATTATCAACTCCTGATAAATCAATTTTATCATAATCTGCAAGGTTTTTATTATATTCTTTCAAGCTTCCGGCATTCTTGTGATATAATTAACAAGTTCATAATGTCTGAAATAAAGTTTGAATAATAACCCGGTAAATAATCCATGAAACCTTTAGTCAGCATCCTATACCTCATTGCATCCATCACCGTCCTCTCTCACGGTGTCATGGTCTATCTGAACAACCGAAAGTCAAGGATAAACATGAGCCTTTTCCTGTTTTGTCTGGCATCATTCTTCTGGCTCTTTTTTGCTTTTGTAGCAACTTTTTCAGATAGTTATGATACGTCCCTCCTTTTTTTCAGGATATGCTATGTTGGCATAGTCTTTATCCCTTCAACCTTCTACCATTTTGCACATGAATTCGTGGGCAGAACCTCACGAAAGAGAATAGCTGCCAGGTATCTCGTATCTACCCTGTTTGCCTTAATAGTCTTAGGTACAAACCACATGATAAAAGGTCTTTTCTTATACCCCTGGGGATTTTACCCTGCAGCGTCAAGCCCCTTTCACATTATCTTCATGCTCTTTTTTCTGATTACTCTGTTCTCTGCCCTGAACCTGATATATAAGGAGATGAAGAAAAGGAATGTACCGTCTATACAGCGGACCAAGCTAAAATACATCTTTGCAGGATTGCTGGTTGCAGCCCTTGCATCCGTTGACTTTCTTGGTAACTACGGTATACCGGTGATGCCACTCGGTTTTATCTTCATGTCACTTTTTACGTTTATCCTCACATATGCAACCCTGAGACATCAGCTCCTCGATATCAGAGTGGCCTTTGCAAGGTTATTCCTTCTCTTTATAACCGCCGTTGTTGTCACCGGCACACCTTTTCTTTTAGGTATAAAGCTCCTTGGCCCTGGATTATGGATAATTCCCGTATCCGTTGCCCTTATACTCGCTGCCACTGCTCCACTCCTGTATATTTATATAGGAGAACGTACAGAAAATTTGCTGTTGAAGCAGCAGAGACGCTACCAGCAGACCCTTCTGTATGCATCCCATGGCATGTTATACAAGAGAGACCTGAACAGGCTGCTCAAATTTGTAGTAATATTATTAACTCTCGTTGCACGGCTGAGATATGCCGCAATATATCTGTTCGATGAAGAGTCAAACCATTTTGAACTGAAGGCAGAGAGGCCTCGGCTGCCGGAAAGGCCTCTGACACTCGATATGCAAAACCCGATTGTCAGGAAAATATCAAAAAAAGAGATACTGAACAGGGATGAACTCCTCAGCAGGGGGGAAGGCCGTGGGGTGGTTGACGAGATGCAAAGGCTTAATGCCGCTATCATCATACCATGCTGCACCCGGCGGGGCATTGTTGGATTTCTTGCTTTTGGAAACAAGAGGTCCGGCCAGCACTTCTCCTCTGATGAGATCGACACATTTCTTACACTCTCCAACCAGTTTGCCCTTGCAATTGAGAATGCACTGTATCTGAAGGATCTTGAAAAAGCAGGATCTGAACTCTTCCACGCTGCAAAAATGTCGTCTCTCGGAACTATGGCCTCTGGTTTGGGACATCAGATAAATAACCGACTCCATACAATCCTGCTTGCAGTAGAGTCGCTCAACATAATGTACTCAGACACCTTTAACAAGAGGGGAAAGGAGCTTGTCGGTTCCATAGTCAATAATATAAGACAGGCGGAGGATACGATTGAAAAACTTAGAAACTACTCAAGAACCTCCTCTGAAGAGATGTCTCCGGTATTGTTAAAGGATGTAATTGAAAGTAGCTTTGAGATGATGAGACTGAAAAAATCCTCTTTCAGCCAAATAAGGCTTGAGGTCGATGTCGAGAGTTCTTTAAAAGTAGTGGGCAACCTGTCACAGTTGAGAGAGGTTTTCCTTAATCTCCTTGAGAACGCCGACAACGCCATAAGGCAATCCCTTGCAAAAGGCAATGATAAGGAACCAACGATTGGAATACGGGCAAGGGCATTGGAAAGGGGAATGGTCAAGGTTGTGATTGAGGACAACGGCATAGGGATCAGAAAGGATGATTTTGACAAACTGTTTGTTCCGTTTTATACAACCAAGGCATCATCATCCCAGGGTACAGGCCTTGGTCTTTATATAGCGGATAAGATAATAGAGCTGCATGGCGGTACAATAAGGGTTGAATCAGTAAATGGCAGGGAAACAAAATTTATCATAAGGCTCAAAAGGGCATAAGAATCAGAAGTATTTTATTATATTATAACAGGTGTCTCTCTGGGCAGGCCTGAACCCTGCCTGCCTGATTGAGTTTATTATATCCTCACGTGTAACCCTGTATGAAACCCCTGCGGCCTTTACCACATTCTCCTCGATCATTGTAGAGCCAAAATCATTAGCACCAAACCTCAGGGCAGCCTGTGCCATCTTCAGGCCCTGTGTAACCCAGGATGCCTGGATGTTCCTGATGTTGTCGAGATAGAGCCTTGAGAGTGACAGGACCCTGAGGTAGTCGACTGCGGTGGCAGGGATTAGTTGCGGGTTGCGGGTTGCGGGTTGCGGGTTTACAGCCGGCTTCTGACTTTCGAGTTGCGAGTTGCGGGTTGCGGGTTGCGAGTTTACATCTGGCTCCTGTTTTGCAATCTCTGTATTCCCAGGTTGAAAACTCCAGGGAATAAAGGCTGTAAAACCACCTGTCCTGTCCTGAAGTGCCCTTATGACATCAAGGTGTTCAATTATATCCTCCTCTTCTTCTATGGAACCAAACATCATGGTTGCAGTGCTCTTTATCCCGAGTCCATGAGCTTCCTCCATGACCTCAAGCCATTCTGATGACCTTATTTTTTTCGGACTAAGCACCTCTCTCACCCTGTCCGACAGGATTTCGGCGCCTCCGCCTGGAATTGAATCAAGGCCTGCATCCTTGAGAGTCAAGAGGGTTTCCTTTAGGGTAAGACCGGATTTTCCGGCAATGTAACTTATCTCAGGTGGTGAAAAGCCATGCACATTTATATCGAACTCTCTCTTTATGGACCTCAGCATTTCTGTATAAAAGGAGAGGTCCAGCGCCGGATGGAGCCCGCCCTGGATTAGTATCTGTGTTCCACCCAGATGTATCGTTTCCCTGATCTTTTCAAATAGCTGCTCCTCTTCCAGTACATAGGCCTCCGGAGAATCCGGGTCTCTGTAAAATGCACAAAACCTGCACTTATTTATACAGACATTGGTATAGTTGATATTCCTGTCCACAATAAAGGTAACGACACCCTCCGGATGGAGGTCTTTCCTTATTCCGTCCGCTATCTTTCCAATCTCAAGAAGGTCGGAGTTTTTTAGCAGATTTAATGCAGTTTTTTTATCTATTCTCATCTTTCACCGGAGTCTCGTAGACCTTCACTGTTTCATAAAAAGCATCCCTTTCAACAGGTACTTTCCCAGCCTTCCTGATAAGGTTTACCATCTCTGCTTTTGTAAGTCCTTCACCCGTCATCGCACCTGCTGCATGGGTAATCTTCTCCTCAATGACCGTGCCGTCAATATCATCTGCCCCGAACAGGAGTGCCACCTGAGAGAGTTTTTCACCAAGCATAACCCAATATGCCTTTATGTGTGGAAAGTTGTCAAGCACAAGGCGGCTGATTGCTATTGTCTTTAAATCATCGATTCCCGAAGGATACCGGCCTCCCATGTCTGTATTCCGGGGATGGTAGGAGAGGGGGATGAATGCCTGAAACCCGCCTGTCTGGTCCTGGAGTTCCCTCAACCTTGAAAGGTGGTCTATCCTGTCTTCGTATGATTCAAAATGACCGTACAGCATGGTGGCGTTTGTCTTTATACCACATAAATGCGCTGCCTTGTGAACTTCAAGCCACCTTTCAGCTGTTATCTTTTCGGGACAGAGCCTCTCCCTTATGCTGCTTGCAAATATTTCCGCCCCTCCACCCGGCATGGCATCAAGACCACTCTCTTTCAGTCTTAACAGGGTATCCCTGAGGCCAAGATTGCTTATCCTTGAAAAATAATCAACTTCAACTGCTGTAAATGCCTTGATATGTATATTGGGAAAGTGCTTCTTGAGCGCTCGCAGCAGACTCAGATAATATCCAAAGGGCCGGTCAGGGTGGAGTCCTCCGACTATATGGATCTCTCTGAGACCTTCAGGGGAGAGTTCAATCCTCCTTAATATCTCATCAATTGATAATTCAAAGGAGCCTTTTTCTCCCGTTGACCTGCTGAAGGCACAAAAACGGCATCGGTTTACGCATATGTTTGTGGGATTTACATGGCGGTTCTGGATAAAATAAACCCTGTTACCGTTTTTTTTCTCTGCAACGGAGGTTGCAAGTTTACCCAGTGTGTGGATGTCATCATCCTGAAAAAGGGCAACCGCTTCTTCAAAAGTGATCCTTTCACCGGCAAGGATTTTCTGCTCTATGTATTCACTTATAGCTCCTTTACTTGGCATAAGCACACACTTTATTCCTCCCGGAGCGTTTGGCAAGGTACAGGGCCTTATCTGCCCTGTCTATAAGGTCTTTTCTGTTCAGGGCATGATCCGGAAAGCAGGCAACACCAATACTGAGTGTAATTTTTGCTTTTTTCCCGTTTAAACGCAATGTCTGGGTTTCCACTGATTCCCTGATTCTTTCTGCTACAACCATTGCCCCTTCCAGCGGTATCTCCGGCAATATAATGGCAAATTCCTCGCCACCATACCGGGCTGCAAAATCAACGGTTCTTATATTATCAACGAGGGTGCAGGAGATTCTCTTCAGCGCTTCATCACCGGACACATGGCCGTAAGTATCATTGAATGCCTTGAAATGATCGATATCTATCATGAGCAGGCTTACCTTGTTACCAAACCTCCTTGCCCTCTCAAGCTCCTCATCGAGTCTTTCCTGAAAGGTTCTGTGGTTGTTCAATCCGGTGAGGCCATCCGTACTTGCCATCTTCACTATCCCTTCATGAAGATCAACCTTTTCAATGGCAAATGCAGAGTGAAAGGCAAGGGTCAGCAGGAGGTCTTCATCCTCTGATGAAAAGGAGCGGGAACCTTTCTTGTCGGAAACAGCAAGCACACCTATGGCCTTCCTTCTTAACATTATGGGAACGATGAGCAGGCTCCGTATCTCGGGATGTTTGTCCGGAAAACCCTGAAAATCAGGCACTTTTTTAATATCTTCTGTTCTTAGCGGGGTCAGTTCCTTAAAGACCTTTTTTATAATGCCCCTGACCTCCGTTTTACACTTCCCCGTAGGCCCCAGGGAAGAATAGAAATCCGTTATCCTCTCATGTTTGTCAATAATGATAATGGCTGATTTTTCTGCTCTGAGGAGGTCCTTTACCCTGTCCATAATACTCTCAAGTACCACTTCTCTATCCATGGTTGTATGGAGATGGGCGGAGAGCTCATTGAGTATATTCAGCTCTCTTATTGTTCTCAGATATCCCTTTACCATGTTCTTATACATCCGCTCCTTTTTAATAAAAAGGAAGAGGAGAATAAGGACGATGATTAGAAGGGAGATTAAAGCTATAACTGTTAATTCCATCAATACGCTGTCCTGATAAAGGATAAAACGGTCTTCCTGACAGAGTGATCAAAGAGTATCCTTGCATGGTTCAGGGCTAAATTGTGATGTTCGGAAGTATGAGGAGCCTCTGAACTCTTTTTAGTGACCAGGCCATCCCCCTTTCCCACAATCAGCTCTTCAGGCAACATCCCTTCAGGAACGAAGGATGTCAGAATTTCCGGTATCGAGAAGAGTTTTCCCGGTGTCATAACGCCTTTAGCCGAATCCTCATGCCACCTGTAAATTGTAAGCAGTGTTGGATCTGTACCGCCAAAAGAGAGGGTCTTTATAGTAGCAAGTCTTTTATCGTCAAGCCCTGTAATGAATGGTGACTCCGGCAGCAATTCCCGGATAGCTTCACTTTTAAGGAACTCCGTTATCCTTTTGATGGTACTCCTGGCCGTACCTTTCTCAGCATTTTCAAAAAAGGGATAGATAATTCTTGAAATACCGGAAAGTGAGCCAGCCAGTTTTGCCATGGTACTTCCATGGTGGGGGGTTGCGAGGGTAACAAGTGCCAGGCATTTAATATTCAGCAACTCAATGGCCTTCCTTGCAACAAGTCCGCCCCTGCTATGAGTTATGAAAATAATACCATTTTTTGTAAGTTGATGGTGATGCTTCAGTAAAAGCTCAAGCTCTCCCACAAGGGACATGCAATCCGAGGCAGGGCGTCTCTGGGAGTATGCCATAACGGTATACCCTGATGTCCTGAGATCGTGAAAAACGGTTTTTAATGTCCGTGGTTTCAATCCGGTGGTAATCCGGTTTTTAATGGCAGGTGTAACTGAAAAGTTTGCTTTAACTAAAGGTTCTTTCTGCTTTGATATATCAACATTTTTGGGTGTTTTGGATAATAGAACCGTTATGGGAAATTTCCCCGCAAGTATCCTTGTCTTTTCCGGCTCTGTCCAAACACTCAGGTTCATACCCAGGCCATGTATGAAAAGGCAGCAGGGACAATCCTTGAATCCCTGGTGAATGATGACGTCAGGGAGGTGATCCATTAATCCGGCGGTTTATTTGCTTTTAACTTCCTGACTATCTCGGGTAACTGATTTTTTAGCTCAGGATGCTTTCTGCCAAGGAATAATTTTATTCCCTTGAGTTCAAGCTTGACATCTTCAACCTCCGATACCGCCTTATCAAGTCTCTGAATCTCGGATACAAGTGTCTGAATCTCCTTTTCCAGGAGATTTACCTTCTCGCTCAACTCCCTCTCTTCTTTCATGGCCCCTTCCCCAGTCTATGGATTTTGCTCTTTCTTTTTAAAAGTTGAAAGAGTTATAAGTAATTAGCAAGACTGTCCGGCTTCCTGATCACCAGCTTAAAGCGGATTTTAGCGTTTATTCTTCATTCTCCTGCGGAGTTTTTTATGCTTGTGTTTGTTAATCTTTTTTTTACGCCACTTCTTGACATTGCCCACTCAATCACCTCCTTCTTTAAATTTTTCAATATGTCTGCCGACAATCTTTAATTGCCGTTTTTTGTTCTAACCTGTTCCATGAATGCCTCAAGTTGCAGCTCTGTAGTTGAAGAATCGGCTCCGTCATAGGGGATACTGATTGATGGAATCCCATATTTCTTCGTAACTCCCCTCATAATGGCCGTCACAACCGTACCGGGCATACATCCAAAGGGCATGGCATTTATGATCCCGGAAACGCCTTTGCCTATAAGGTCGATAGACTTGCCTATGCTCATGATGGCCTCTCCTTCAAAGGATTCATGCAGATAAGGGGAGGCCTTCTTCAGTATATCACTTGTATCAGGCTCGTGTAATGTTTTCAAAAAACCATTGAACGGTTTTTCGAGACTGCCGGTTATTCTTTTTTGAAAGAGCCGTTTTAAGAGAATAGTTATAATACCAGAGATGTCTTTTTTTCGCAAGGTCTTTTTCAGGGACATCAGGTTAATATAATAAATCCACTCATCCACCGGGGAAAGCCAGACCTCACCTCCAAGAGTCTCTATCTTTCTGACAAGATCCTCGTTTGAAAACCTGTTGGACCTCACGAATATCTCGCCCACTACTCCTATCAGTGGTTTTTCGCCATGCTCTTTGGGGAAGCTGTCAAAATCATTTTTCATCTGCTCCATCAACGGCATTATGTTGCCATTAGAGCCGCTAAGAGTTGTGGTCAGCTTCTGCAGGTATTGATTATAGAGCTTATCCGCAGAGCCTTTCTCTTTTTCATAAGGTCTGCTCTCGTGCAGACATTTTATGAGGATTTCAAAGGCCACTATTCCCTCCCAGGATCTTGACACAAAATCCTTGCCGACGATTCCGAGGTCCTTATAAAAAGTTACATCCTGCACAGGAGTGAATATGGGAACATCCTTAATCCCGACTTCTTCAAGTATCATCCGGTGAAAGATATTGTATTGACCGAATCTGCAGGGTCCTGTTCCCGAGGGCATAAAGAAGGCTGACTCCTCCGGTCTGAAATCTTCAGAAAAGACCTTTTTGAGCATATCCCCGGTTGTGACTGTACAGGGATAACACTCCTTTCCGGATACATACCTCCTGCCGAATTCGAGCGCCCCTGCATCTGTCTCGGGGAGTACCTCGGCAGGTATGCCGCAATGCTCAAATGCCGCCTTCAGGGCAAAGGCGTGATCGGACATCCTCGGCAGATAAACAGTCCGCTGTTTTCCCGAGGATTGCTTGACGGAAAACTCCACCTTCTGCGGTACTTGGATGTCTCTGTGCTCTGTTTTCCCGGCAGAAATCTGAGCATCAATGCTGTCGAGAAATGCCTCGCATCTTGTGATTGCACCGGCATCTGCACTATGTTCATCTATCTCGACATAGAGATAGGGTTTTCCTGAAAGTTCCTTTTCGAAAAATTTCTGTATAAAGGAATCAGGCCCGCAGGAAAAATTACCTATGAAAATAGGATAGAGGAGATTGTTTTTCTTAATTACCCTTGCTGCCTTCAGTATCTTCTGACCGGACCTCCAGTACATATCAGGCCAGTCATTATGGATATCCTCTTCAGAAAGGAAATCCATTGGCAGGGATAACACATCAAGGGAGGCAAGTTTTCTCGGTATTTCAAGATTTACCCCCATATCAAAGGCATTATACGCCCGTCCCACCACTACCACGGCCCGTCTGTCCAGGGTGGACAGAACCTCCCTGCCCCGAGCCTTGATATTTTCTATAAATTCATCCTGTGCCTCCTGTGCCTTTCTCATCGCCCTTCTGATTTCACCAGAGGAAATGCCGAAATGCCTCATGGTCCTTTTGATCTCTTTTAAAACAAAGTTTTCCCCTTCTTTCAGTTTTATAACAGGCGAGACAACAGTGGCATTTTCAAAGGCCACACGTATCTGATACGGGAAGCTCTGGGTAAGGGGGCAGGCATGGCCTTTTTCGTATGGATCATCCGTGGGGTTCATATTTATAAAACTCGGGATAAATAGGGTATCCACGCCCTCCTGAAGCAGATGCCTTACATGTCCATGTGAGACCTTGACAGGAAAGCATGTCTCGGCCAACACTGTCTCAAGCCCAAGGCTGACGATTCTCCTGTTTGTTTTGGGTGAGACCACTACATCAAAACCTAATTCCCACAGGAGCGTACTCCAGTATGGAAGATAATCCTGAAAGTAAAAGACATAGGGGATTCCTATCCTGCCCCTGCGGAAGCTTGTGCCTGATTCCTTTACCCCTTCAGCACGTTCTGTATGAGACTTCCATAGCTCATCTTCCCTGAAGGCAAAAAGGTCAGGTATTTTTGTCTTTACCCTTCTTCGTACATCGTATTTTTCACACCTGCCACCATAAAAGAGGAACCCGTCTTCACCATCTATCTTAATCCTGTTAATCTCACACATGTTCTCACAGCTCCTGCACTCAAAGGAGCTCTGCTGGTAGGGCCTGCTTGCAAGGTCAAAGCCCTTGAAGGAAGTTTCCGGAAAAGCATCCTTTTCAGAGGATTTTCCTTTTGCAGCCTGCATATGCTCCCTTGCTATCAGGGCCATTCCTATGGCGCCTGTTACATCGTGGTTCGGCGGTACGGTTATGGTTCTTCCCGTAAACTTCTCAAAGGCTGCCACTACCGTCTTGTTGAAAGCCGTCCCGCCCTGAAAGAAGATATGCTCCCCTATGTTTCTCCCCGCAACTACACGGTTAATGTAGTTTTCCACTATGGAGTACGCAAGGCCGGCAAGGAGATCGTTTTTCCGGGCTCCGCGCTGGAGGTTTGCCATGAGGGAGTTCTCCATGAAGACGGTGCACCTTTCACCGAGCCTGCATGGATGGGTTGATGAAAAGGCACAGTCGGCAAACTCGTCCTTGATTGAGATGCTAAGTTTTTCAGCCTGTTCTTCAAGGAATGAACCTGTGCCTGCAGCGCATGCCTTGTTCATCTCAAAATCCACTATTATGCCGTCCCGGAGGGAGATATATTTTGAGTCCTGCCCCCCGATTTCAAAAATTGTATCAACTTCAGGGTCTATAAATACGGCTGCTGTTGCCTGTGCAGTAATCTCGTTTTTTACAATATCAGCACCGACAAAGTCTGCAATCATGTACCTGCCGGAGCCTGTAGTGCCAACGCCGCATATCTCAACATCATTGCCCACCTCTTTTCCTACCTCCAGCAGACCCAGCCTGACAGCCTCAATAGGTCTTCCTGCTGTCATCAGATACCTCTTTGCAACCAGTCTGCCCTCTTCATCTATAACAGCAAGATTTGTGCTGATGGAACCGATATCAATACCCAGATAAACCCTGCTTTTCTGATCCCGTGCTTTTTTCTGACCCCTGACCCCTGCCACTTGCCCTCCGGCCTCTGTCAGCAGATGCCTCTCCCTGAATCCATCCCCTTCTACAATAAGCGGTCTGTGGCCTGAATCATTCTGCCTCAGCGTGGAGAGGGTCTCTTCAAGTTTGCCGAAGTTCAGGGCGGTTGTCTTTTCCTCATCCAATGCCTTGAAGGCCGCTCCAATCGCACCCATGAAGGCCGTATGCTCGGGAATTATCAGCTCTTCAAGTTCAAAAACCTCCTTAAATGCCTTTATCATACCCTTATTCAGTGCAACCCCCCCTTGAAAGGATATGTTGAGGGGCACTGGTCTGCCCCTGACTATCGAGCCTTTAAAATTCCTTGCCACTGCAAGGCAGAGCCCTGCCACAATATCATCCATGGGTGTGGCAATCTGTTGCAGGTGGATCATGTCTGATTTGGCAAAGACACTGCAACGTCCTGCAATCCTTGGAGGATTTTTGGACCTCAATGCAGTCTCGCTGAATTCCTCTATACTTAACCGCAGTCTTTCTGCCTGCTGATCAAGAAAAGAGCCGGTACCTGCCGCACAGACCGAATTCAGTGAAAAGTCCTTTATTGCATTGCCTTCAAGGATAATAAGCTTTGAATCCTCTCCACCCATCTCAATAATGGTATTGACATCCGGATAAAACCTCTTTGTGGATGTGCAGTTGGCCACAAGTTCATTGATATGAGCAGCGCCTGTAGCCCTTGCCATAAGCTTACCGGTTGAACCTGTAAAGACTATCATGATTTCGGGATAATCAGAAGAGACCTCCCTCAGTAGCTCAATGGCCGCATCCACGGGATGTCCCTTATGCCGGCGATAGACGGTCAGGAGAACTTCCCCCTTTTCATCAATAATGGCAATTTTTACACTTACAGAACCACAGTCCAGACCTGCTGTAAGGGCCATCTCTTAACCTCCCTAAACCCCTCAGGATATTTCAGTGTTATTATAAGAGTTATAAAAGTACTGAATAGTTTATACAAAAAGCTCACGTTGGGGCAATCTTAAGTGGTAATATATCATAATGACCTATCTTAGAATAAAAATAAAAGTAAGGGGCCTTGTTCAGGGTGTGGGATTCAGGCCGTTTGTTTTCAACCTTGCCAGGTCTTTAGATCTCAAAGGGTTTGTGAAAAACACGTCTGAGGGAGTAGTAATAGAGATTGAGGGGAAGCACGCAGGGGTGTTTCTGAAGCGTCTCAGAAGTGAGAAACCGGAACTTTCCGATGTAGAATCAATTGATGTAGAATCGATCGTAAAGGAAAAACCACCACGATACGGAAGTGATGAGTTCAGGATTGTGGAGAGTGAGGATAATGGCAGTATTACCCCTGTCTCACCGGATATATCCGTCTGCAAAGACTGTCTGTCCGAGCTCCTCGATCCCCCGGACAGGAGATACCTCTATCCCTTCATAAACTGCACAAATTGCGGGCCGAGATACTCTATTACAAGGGCAATCCCTTATGACCGGCCAAACACTACAATGTTACGTTTCAGGATGTGTCATGACTGCAGCAGGGAATACCATGACCCTGAAGACAGGAGATTCCATGCACAGGCAAACGCCTGCCCCCTCTGTGGTCCACAGCTCGGTTTTCAGAGCATAAACCCTTTATTTAAGGATGATGTGGGTGAAGAACCCATTTCTTCAGCAATCAAGGTGTTTAAGGCCGGGGGAATTGTTGCCGTAAAAGGCCTTGGGGGCTTTCATATTGCCTGTGATGCTGAAAATGCGGACGCTGTATCCCTGCTGAGGGAGAGAAAACAGAGGATTAACAAGCCCTTTGCACTGATGGCACCTGATATGGATACCGTAAGGGAGTTCTGTTATGTAACAGATGCGGAGGCTCAACTCATGCTCTCCCGCCGGAGACCGATAGTGCTCCTGAAAAAAAGACTCGACTGCAGGCTGCCGGAAGAAGTGGCCCCGAAAAACCGGTGCCTTGGCTTTATGCTCCCCTACACCCCGCTTCACCATCTCCTCTTTTTCTATCCGGAAAGGGAAGGGGGAGGGACACCGAATTTCCGTTGCCTTGTAATGACAAGTGGAAACCTTTCAGAAGAGCCGATAATACATGAAAATGAGGCTGCAAAGGGGGGGCTTGCAGGGATTGCAGATGCATTTTTACTGCATAACAGGGATATATTCATGAGGGTGGATGATTCGGTTATACGGTCAAACGTCTTTATCCGGCGTTCAAGGGGATATGTGCCGGAGGCAATAGCTATAAAAGAGACCGGTCCTGAGGTGCTTGGCGTGGGTGCGGACCTGAAAAATACCTTTACCCTGACAAGGGATTTTTATGCAATACCGAGTCAGCACATCGGCGATATGGGAAATTTTGAAACCCTGAAATTCTTTGAGGAGACACTTGAAAACCTTAAAAAACTCTACAGGATCAACCCGGTTGCCATGGCCTTTGACATGCATCCCGGGTATTATTCGACAAGGTGGGCAGAATCTCAACCGTTGGAGGGAATGAGGGTGCAACACCACCATGCTCATGTGGCCTCTGTCATGGCTGAGGCAGGGCTCAGGAACGAGGTTATAGGTGTGGCCCTTGATGGCTCCGGCTACGGAACTGACGGCAATATCTGGGGCAGTGAGTTTCTGATTGCTGACCTCAAGGGATTCAAGCGTCTCTGTCACTTCAGTTACATGAAACTTCCCGGTGGTGAGATGGCAATAAGGGAGCCCTGGAGGATAGCCCTGGGCTGGCTCCAGGAGGTGACCGGGGGGGATGCCTTGCAGTACATTGAGAGAGTCGGATTTCTGAACCATTATGGCGAAGAGAGGATTAAAAATGTATTGAGGCTGATTGAGCTGCCGGAGTTTACCCCCTATAGCTCAGGTGCCGGGAGATTGTTTGATGCCGTGGCTGCAATTACCGGCATAGCTGATACAAATACCTATGAAGCCGAGGCAGCAACAGCGCTTGAGTCTTGTGCTGCAGAAGGTATTGCTGAAGATTACCCGGTGGATATAAAGTTTGCCGAGCCCATGGTGGTGGATTTTTCCTTTACATTGCTGAGGATACTGGAGGACATGACGTCCGGAACCGGCAGGAGTATTATATCCGCGCGGTTTCATAATACCATCATTACAACTATAATAAGGGTGGTAAATAAACTCCATAGCCTTACAGGCATAAGGGATGTAGTTATCTCTGGAGGGTTTTTTCAGAACCTTTATATTGCAGAGAGGGTTTTTGAAAGGCTTCAGGGAGAAGGTTTCAGTGTCCATTGTAACAGGCTGATGCCTCCCAATGATGCAAACATATCGCTTGGCCAGGCATATATATTAAGGGAGAGGCTGCGGCAGTGAAGCATCTGATTGAAAATATACATCTGATGATGAAAAAGATTGGCCGTCCTGTGAGGCTGATGGAGGTCTGCGGCACCCATACTGTTGCAATATTCCGTCACGGCATAAGGACCATCCTGCCCGAAGGTATCATGCTGCTGAGCGGGCCGGGTTGTCCGGTCTGTGTAACATCCATTGAAGACATAGATAATGCTGTAAAGATCGCCAAAAAGCCCGGGGTAATATTCACCACCTTCGGGGACATGCTGAGAGTCCCGGGTTCCCGTAAAAACCTTCAGGAGGCAAGGGCTGAGGGTGCAGACATACGGGTCATATACTCACCAATGGATGCCCTTGCTATAGCAGGTGAAAATCCTGACAGGAGTGTGGTATTCTTTGCAACCGGGTTTGAGACGACTTCTCCGTCTGTGGCAGCCACCCTTTGCGAGGCAGACAGAAAGGGGATCAATAATTTTCACATATATCCAAACCACAAACTCGTGCCCCCGGCACTGAGGGCCTTGCTTGGCGATGAGAGGGTTAAAGTGGATGGTTTTATCCTACCCGGGCATGTAAGCACCATTATAGGCAGGTCTCCCTACGAATTTATTTCACGGGATTATAAAAAACCTTCCGTTATTGCGGGTTTTGAGGCAAGGGATATTCTCGAGACAATCGCTATGCTGCTTGCACAGCTTATCAAAAGGGAGTCAAGGGTTGATATACAATATGTCAGTGCAGTAAGGGCAGAGGGTAATCCGAGGGCCATCTCCCTCATTGAGACCTGTTTTATGCCTGTTGATGCTCAATGGCGCGGTATTGGCACAATCGCCGAAAGTGGTCTCTCCTTACGTGAGGAGTTCAGACACCGGGATGCCTCAAAACTCTTTGATATCGAGGCGGAAAGCATGCCTGATATAAGAGGATGTGCGTGTGGTGACGTGCTGATGGGTATAAAAATACCGACTGATTGTTCCCTGTATGGGAAGAAATGCACCCCTGAAAGTCCTGTTGGCGCCTGCATGGTAAGTACAGAGGGAAGCTGTTCGGCATATTACAGGTATGATGATGGACTTCGATAAATTAGTAAAGATAATGGAGGCATTGAGGAGTGAGGACGGTTGTCCATGGGACAGGGAACAGACCCGACAGTCCCTGAAACCGTATCTGATAGAAGAGGCTTACGAGTTGCTCGAAGCGATTGAGGAAGACGACCCTTCAAGGATAAAGGAGGAGCTGGGAGACCTCCTTTTTCAGATAGTCTTTCATGCCCGGATAGCCGAAGAGAGAGGAGAGTTTGATATCCGGGACGTCATAGGGGCGATTTCCGGGAAGATGGTTTTCCGCCATCCCCATGTGTTTGGAGGCAAGAGGCTCAGGACAGCAGATGAGGTGCTCGACAGATGGGAAGAGCATAAACGGCAGGAGGGCAAGCTTAAGGAATCAATTCTTGAGGGTATCCCAGGGAATCTGCCTGCGCTACTGAAGGCCCACAGGGTTCAGGAGCGTGTATCAAGGGTGGGTTTTGATTGGGAGAAGGCAGAAGATGTCATTAAAAAGGTTGAAAGTGAGTTTGAAGAGTTTAAATCCGCACTTGAGGGAAGGGACAGGGAGAAGATCGAGGAGGAACTGGGAGACATTCTTTTTACACTTGTGAACTTAGCCCGATTTGTTGATGTTAATCCTGATGAGGCCCTCCGAAAGACAATAGCCAAATTTATCCGCCGTTTCAGTTACATCGAGACAAGGGCAAAGCAGGAGGGAAGGGACCTTTCCGATTATACCCTTGAGGAGATGGATCAGCTCTGGGAAAAGGCAAAAAGAGCAGAAAAATACAGCTAACCGATATTATTTTGCTTTAAAGATTAATAACAGAAGAAATTCACCTGTTTTTAGGCTTGACACCTTCGACATTTAGGAATATATTAAAATTATATTCGGGGTTAATCTAAACTTAAAGGAGGTGGCTTATGGCAAAGAAACAGGAGTCAAAAGAGCTGGTAAAGTCGGAACCATCAAGAGTACTTGCACCCTTTGAGGAAGTGGAACGCTGGTTTGAAGATGTTTTCAGAAGACCCTTTTCTTTGCTGGGTCCTTCATGGTTGCCGAGGTTGAGATTTCCTGAATTGGAAGAGATAGCTCCAGTTGTGGATATTTTTGAAGAAGGCGATAATGTGGTGGTAAAGGCAGAGTTGCCCGGGATCAAGAAAGAGGACGTTGATGTAAGCCTGACAGACAATTCCATAACTATCTCCGGAGAAAAGAAGAAGGAAGAGAAGGTAGAGAAAAAGAATTACTACAGACTGGAGCGCTCCTATGGTTCCTTCACACGTACCTTCCGCCTGCCTGCCGAGGTTCAGTCAGATAAGGCCAAGGCCAAGTTCAAGGACGGTATTCTTGAGATAAAGGTTCCAAAGACTGAGGAAGCCAAGAAGAGGGAGAAGAAGGTTAAGGTTGAATAGATTTTTATGGTAATGGGTGACAGGTGTCAGGTAATATGCTTACCGCTTGACACCTGTCACCTGAGCCAACAGGTACGAAGCCAATCCTGTCACTCTCTTTCTGTATTATCTCTCAACCTTTCTTGCTATTGCGCCTGCTACACCACCGCCGTGTTTGAGATGGGAGTTTGCAGCGTTTACGATGACATCCACATCCCTTTCAGTAATATCACCCTTAACAAGCCTGAGGGTTTTGCTCTTTATTCTCCTCTCCTTCTTTACCTCCATCATAAGCATCACCTCCTTATCTGAATTTGCAGGTTCTGCTGAATTTTATGTATTTGTAGAAATTAAATACATAGGTTCTGAGTAGAGTGCTATTCATAAATAATTCATAAATATAGAATATTATTTAAGAGTGCACAAAGAAGTCAACAAATAAACGTGTGATCAAATCATGAGCTCATCACGTTTTATTTGACGGGAAGTTCTCTCTTGACAACGATCAGATTATCTGCTATATCTTAGAGAGAGGGAGCTGTAAGGGGAGATAAATTTAAGGCGAAAAATAAGTCACTATGAATGCGGTTACTGTTACTTATGACGCGCTTCTTTCCCTTAAGTGAAAAAAACGTTGAGGCCACAAGAGCTTTTAAGAACTTTTTTAATTTGGGAGTCATTGAAAAATGAAAAAGGACAAATTTAGAGGCACAGCAGAAAAGCTCCTTTCTTTAGCCGGAATAGGAATTAACGGCAAGAATCCCTGGGACCTGAAGGTTCATAATGAGAGTTTTTACCAGAGGGTTTTAAATCACGGCTCCCTTGGGCTTGGAGAGTCCTATATGGATGGATGGTGGGATTGCGACAGACTTGACGATTTTTTTTGCCGTATGCTCAGATCCGAAATACATAACAAGGTCAAAGAGGACTGGATACTTCTTTCCAGGGTTCTATTGTCAAAAAGCATTAATATGCAATCAAAGAGACGGGCTTTTAGAATTGGCGAGATGCATTATGACCTTGGGAATGACTTATATGAAAATATGCTTGACAGGCGCATGGTTTATACTTGTGCTTATTGGAAGGATGCAAAAACGCTGGATGATGCCCAGGAGCATAAACTGGATATGGTTTGCCGGAAAATAGGATTGCAACCCGGTATGAAAATTCTGGATATCGGCTGCGGATGGGGAAGCTTTGCGAAATACGCTGCAGAGAAATATAAAGCTGAGGTAACAGGGGTTACCGTCTCCAGAGAACAGGTGGAACTTGCAAGGACATTATGCAAGGGGGAACCTATTGATATCAGATTGCAGGATTACAGGGATGTTACCGGTAAATTTGACCACATAATCTCCCTGGGCATGTTTGAACACGTGGGTTATAAAAATTACAGGACATACATGGAGGTCGTGGACCGTTGCCTGAAGGATGACGGTTTGTTTTTGTTGCAGACTATTGGTGGAAACGAGTCGGCAGTTAACACGGAACCCTGGCTCGATAAGTATATCTTTCCCAATTCCGTAATACCCTCGGTTAAACAGATTGGAGATGCAATTGAGGGATTGTTTGTCATGGAAGACTGGCATAATTTCAGTGCTGATTATGATAAAACACTTATGGCGTGGTATGGAAATTTTGACATGAATTGGAATAAGATAAAGTCAAACTATGATGAAAGATTTTACAGGATGTGGAAGTATTATCTGCTGACCTGTGCAGGTTCATTCCGTGCAAGAAAGAATCAGGTATGGCAGATTGTCTTTTCCAAAAAAGGTGTTCCTGAAGGGTATCGGTCCATACGTTAAAAATACTTTCAGATGCAGTGATAACCGTAAAGTGAAAGCCAAATGATAATAGAGCCCCAGGTTCACCTGTTTGACCTGATAAAGTGCCTCTCCAGGGCTATGGACCTGATTAGCCCGGCTGTTGTTAATCATCATGAACGGGTAGCCTACATTGCATTCAGCATTGGAGCAGAGCTGGGGTTGTCAATGGATGAACAGAATGACCTGATATTGGCAGGGGCACTGCACGACAGTGGCGCCCTTTCCCTTGAGGAGAGGTTAGATGCTCTGGAGTTTGAAACCAAAAACCCTCACAAGCATGCTGATTTAGGCTACATGCTTCTGAGGGGGTTTGAACCACTCTCTACAGCAGCCCTTCTTGTACGGTATCACCATGTTCCCTGGAATGACGGGAAGGGGATGGAGTTCAGAGGGAGTGAGGTATTGACAGGCAGCCATATCCTGCATTTGGCTGACAGGATAGCTGTGCTTATAAACAATCAGCAGGAAGTGCTTGGACAGGGAGATATTATATGTGAGAGGATTAAGGAACAGTCAGGAAGGATGTTCATGCCTCAACTGGTTGATGTCTTCAATGGTTTGGCCAGGAGAGAATATTTCTGGCTTGATGTCGCCTCCCACTCAATAAGTTCTGTTCTTCAGGGAATGGCGAGGTTGAAAACCGTTAAACTGGATATGGAAGGCCTTCTCGCTTTGTCGGACCTGTTTCGTCAGATTATCGACTTCAGGAGCCGCTTCACTGCTAATCACTCTGCAGGGGTGGCAGCATGTGCTGTGGCCCTGGCCGATTTTGCCGGCTTTTCTGAACGTGAATGCCGGATGATGAGGATTGCCGGACATCTGCACGACCTGGGGAAACTTGCCGTGCCAATAGAGATTCTGGAGAAGGAGGCAAGGTTGACAGCAGAAGAGATCAGGGTTATCAAAAGCCATACCTTTTACACTTACCGTATCCTTGAGCATATAAGCGCCCTTGATATCATTAATGCATGGGGCTCCTTTCACCACGAACGTATTGATGGCGCCGGTTATCCCTTTCATCACAAAGGCCGGGACCTGTCTCTGGGGTCCAGGATCATGGCAGTTGCAGATGTCTTTACCGCTATTACAGAGGACCGTCCCTACAGGAAAGGGATGAGCAAGGATAAGACCATAGGGGTCCTCAGAAAGATGGTTGATGATCTGGCGCTGGATTCCGGGATCGTATCATTGCTGTTCCGTAATTTTGATAAAATTAATACTTTCCGTGTGACTGCCCAGAAGGCGTCGGTCAAGGAATATCATAGATTTCTGCAACAGGCGAATCAATAGCTGTCAGACAAAATCTTTACACCCAACACATTTTTCATAATCCTTAGGGCAGCGTCATGGTCTTCCGGGGCGATGCCTGCCACACCGTCCCTTACCACTTCAACATCATATCCTCTTAGCACTGCATCGGATGCAGTAAAGAGTATGCAGATATGAGTAACACATCCTGTAAGGCGGAGGGTGCTTATTCCAAGTGTTTTAAGGGTGCTGTCGAGTTTTGTCCTGTAAAAGCCTGAGTATGTGGTTTTCTCAATAATAATATCACTGTTGGAGGGTTTCAGGTCATCAATAATCTGGGCTCCGATGGTACCCTTGACAGCATGTGCAGGCCACTTGAAACGCTTGAACTCTATATCGTCAGGCTCATGAGCGTCACAGATGTAAATAATCTGTCTCCCCTCCCTGCTGGCATGCTCTATCTCCCTCTTTATGGCGGGGATGACTTTTCTTGTATCCGGAACCTCAAGAGGTGCCCCTTCTCTTACAAAATCATTCAGCATATCAATAACAAGCAAGGCGTTTTTTGACATATCAACCTCCTCATACTGTAAACTTTCAGCAACTGGTAATCAGTAGCTTGTTTCAGGGACATGCTGCTAAATACAATATCAGGTTTTGGCTGAAAACTGAGTGTTTACCTGATAATCTCTGTCCCTATTCCCTCTTCCGTGAATATCTCGAGCAGCAAGCAATGGGGGCCCCTTCCGTCCACTATATGGGTCTTGTTGACGCCGCTCTTCAGTGCCTCAACACAGGCCTGCACCTTTGGTATCATTCCTCCGGAGATGGTCCCGTCATCAAAGAGTTTTTTCAGATTTTTCTTTTTAACAGTGGAGAGGATTTCTCCCTTCCTGTCAAGGATTCCGGGCACATCCGTCATTAAAATCAGTTTTTCAGCCTTCAGGGCCGCGGCAAGTGAAGCCGCCACATAATCTGCATTTATATTCAGCGTCTCTCTCTCTGTACCTTCGCCAATAGGGGCAACAACTGGTATAAACCCATTACGTTCAAGGCCAACCAGCACATCCGGGGTTACTTCCTTTACTTCTCCAACAAGGCCCAGGTCTATAATCTCATCAGCTCCTGTCTCAGGTGAAGCCCTCTTTATGACCTTTTTGGATGCACGAATCAGTCCTGCATCCTTTCCTGTCAGACCCACGGCCTTTCCGCCATGTCGGTTAATGAGAGTAACGATCTCCTTGTTGACAAGCCCCCCCAATACCATCTCGACGATATCAATGGTCTCCTTGTCAGTCACCCTCTGTCCATGGATAAATGTGGGCGTCTTGCCCATCTTCTTCATGATCTCGGAGATTTTTGGCCCACCACCGTGAACAATCACTGTATTGATACCAATATAGTTGAGCAAAACCACGTCCTGGGCAAAGGCATCCATCAGTGCCGGTTTAATCTGAGCTGCGCCCCCGTATTTTATTACAAAAGTCTTTCCGTAGAACTTCTTGATATACGGGAGGGACTCAATCAGTATCTCTGCTTTTTCAATCAGTTTCTTCATGCCTTTTCACCTGACAATTTATTGGATCCTGTGACTTTGCGCTAACGACTCAGACAAAATCAAGCAGGTTTTTATTCTGAAAACCGGTGTTTATTTTAACACATTGATTGTCCTGCCTGCACTTGAATCAGTTTCGAAACTTCAGGCAGGGCAGGGGGCAAGGAGGGGGGTGACGGTTACCCGCTACGTATTTCCTTCAGGTAGCGGAAGAGTAGCCGTGATGCCCTGGGTGGTTTATTGTTTAGTTGTTCCTTTTCCGCATTCCGTATGAGTTGAGTCAGTTTCTGACGGTCTGCAGCAGGGTATCCTGTTAATATATCCTCGATAAGGGCTTTATTTCCGGCTATCAGCTCATCCCGCCATCTCTCTATCTCCCTGAATTCCAGGGCTTTTTTGTAGTTTCCCTGTTCCAGTTGACTAAGGGCCTCCCGGATAGGCTCGGTATCACATCTTCGCATCAGGGTGCCGATATACTGAAGCTGCCTTCGGAGTGCCCCGTGTTTTTTGAGTGTCTTTGCAAACATGACGGCTTCGTGGATTTCAGCAGGCAAGTCAATATCCTCGATCTGTTCTTTCGGGAGTTTCACGAGTTGCTCTCCAAGGGCCTGCAGGGAGAGTGCTTCTTTTTTCTTCTGTGTTTTACTTATCTGGTCCATTTTTATTTATTAAAATAACTCATATTTTACCAGTCTGCCGTCAAGGCCACCTGTTTTTAACGGTTTTTTCCATGTGGCCCTCAGCCCCAGTTTTTTAATGAGTTCCCGTTCGCCAAAATAAATATATGCGGTAGAGCCCGTGCATTTCTTCTTCAGAAAATCACCAAGCGATTTGTACAGGAAATCAATCTCCTCTTTCTTTCCCATGCGGATACCATAGGGAGGGTTTGTGATGATAACCCCGTTCTTTATACCCTGGCTCTCCCTGAAATCAAGCACCTGGAGCCTTACTCTATCCCCGTACTGCAAACTCCGGGTGTTTATCCTTGATATTTCAACAGCCCTTGTGGATAAATCACTTCCGGAGATAATCCCATCCGGCAATTCTCGGATTTGCCTGTCAAGTTCTTTTTTTACCATTGTCCATACTGATCTGTCATAGTCCGGCAGACATTCAAATCCAAAGTGTTTGCGATAAATACCGGAAGGAATCCTGCAGTAATGCATCAGTGCCTCACAGAGCAGGGTGCCGGAGCCGCACATCGGATCATAAAGCGGAACAGCGCCGTTCCACTCCGCGTATCTGATAATCGCTGCGGCAACTGTCTCCTGCATTGGTGCAGCGAGGGCATCCTTTCTGTATCCCCGCCGGTGAAGGGATCCCCCGGAAGTGTCCAGGCTTATGGTGGCCTTGTCCTTTCTTATGTAGAGGTTCAGCCATACATTCGGTGTTTTTGGATCAACGTCAGGCCTCTTTCCGGTTATCTCACGAAACGAGTCGACAATTGCATCTTTCAGACACAGGGATGCATAATGTGAATTGTTTATCTGACTGTTTGATACATTGCCAAAGACAGCAAAGGTCTCTTCCACAGACATAAAATCCGTCCACTTTATCTGTTTTGCCCTTTTGTATAGTTGGTCGGTAGTCCTGCAATTAAAAGATATCAGAGGCGCAAGTATTTTTGAAGCGAGTCTTGCGGCATAATTGATTCGATAAAGCGTTTCTTTATCAGCACTAAAATGAATTCCACTGTATTCGGGGCTGATTGCCCCTGCCCCGAGTTCGGACAGCTCCCGGGCTCCCAGTTCTTTTATGCCATCGGCAATCTGTGCAAAAAAACTATTGGTTTTCTGATATTCATACATAAATAATTTCGGGGAAAAGACGGTTCAAATTCTTTAACCTCATCCTTCTGCACAGGGAATACAGACAGTTTCACCGTTCTTCAGCCGGGTTCTTGGCTCCATTACCTTCTCTCCGCAGATGGCGCAACTAACCGATGGATATATTCTTGCTTCCCTCGGCAGTTCTGTCTCTGCTGTTTTTACCTCAAACAGCTCACTGTCCGCTGCATTCATTATGGCCTCTGTCTTTCTTGCCTTTCTGTTGTGCACAGCTTTCAAAACCTCTTCTGACCTGTCTCCTTCAGCATAACGCTTCCACATCTCCTTCTCTTCTTCAGTCTCGGCAGGGGGTGTCCACTTAACGGCAATCCTTAATGTCTTTCCTGAAGGTCTCATTACGAATGTATAAACCTGTTTGCCGTAATCCCTGAATATGAGATTGCCTTTTCCGAAAGTACACCCTGTCATCACCTGAATGGCGTCCACGGCACAGGAATTATTCTCTACAATTGCAACCAATTCCTCATCTTCAGACCTTGGACCAAACTCTCTGAGCACTAATTCAGATACCCTGTAGCCAAGGGCAAGGCCGGGACATACATGTCCGTGAAACCTTACCACATCTTCAAATGTCATTAAAGCACCTCCCTGTATTTCGTTACAAGTATCCTGTAACCCTCTCTGGAGAGGTTTTCAGCCAGTCTGTCGGCATATTTGCGGTCTGTGAACTTTCCTATCATGACCCTGTAGTAACGGTTACCCCTTATCGAGATTTTTCTGATATAGACCTTGCGGTAAGTGCGTGACAGCGCTGATTTCAGATCACCGGCGTTTTTATAATCACGGAATGATGCGATCTGTATGGTAAATGGACCGGCGGAAGAGGAGACGTACTTTACCGGCCGGACAAAGGACATGTCCCTTCCCATATAATTCACCCGCACCCTTGCAGTGCCTTTATGTATCAACCCTATCTTTTTTGCGGCACCATATGAAAGGTCTATATCCCTGCCACGTATAAAGGGTCCCCGGTCATTAACCTTTACCACAACCGAGCGTCCGTTTTCCGGATTGGTAATCTTGAGTTTTGTACCAAAGGGCAGGGTCTTGTGTGCTGCTGTCCGGGCATACATATTATAAGTCTCGCCCGAGGCGGTCAGCCTTCCGTGGAATTTCTTGCCATACCAGGAGGCTACCATGTAACGGTCTTCAGACCTTGTTTCATGTCTTGAGGCAGCGCATGCCGGTAACAGCAATACAATAATTAAAAGCAGCAGAGGCCTTTTCATATCAGGGACTCCTACAGAATATACCTGCTTAGGTCCTCGTCCTTCACGATTTCACTTAGTTTTTCTCTGACATAGTCACTGTCTATCTTCAGTGAAGTGTTTCTTTTTTCAGGGGCGTCAAAGGATATCTCTTCAAGGAGTTTTTCTAGTACGGTATGAAGCCTCCTTGCCCCGATGTTTTCGGTCTTCTCGTTGACTGTGGCTGCAATGGACGCTATCTCGTCAATGGAGTCATCGGTAAAGTGTATATGCACCTCTTCGGTGGCAAGAAGGGCGATGTACTGCTTTACAAGAGCGTTGTCAGGCTCTGTAAGGATACGGATAAAGTCTTCCTTCCCAAGTGAATCAAGCTCGACCCTTATAGGAAACCTTCCCTGGAGCTCAGGGATAAGGTCGGAAGGCTTGGACATATGAAAGGCGCCGGCTGCAATAAAGAGTATGTGTTCCGTGCGGACAGGGCCGTGTTTGGTGGTTACGGTTGTTCCTTCAACTATGGGCAGGAGGTCTCTCTGGACTCCCTCTCTTGATACATCCGGTCCCTGGGCTGACCCTCTTGATGCGACCTTGTCTATCTCGTCAAGAAATACTATGCCGGTCTGCTCAGTGCGCCTGATGGCCTCTTTTGTGACCATATCCATATCAATCAATTTATCCGCCTCTTCACGTGTGAGCAGCTGAACGGCCTCTGCGACTTTTACCTTTTTTCTCTTCGGCTTTTCAGGCAGGAAACTGCCCAGCATCTCTTTCAGGTTGATCTCAAGGTCCTCGAGTCCAACATTGGAGATGACTCCAAGGGGCATCACTTTTTCCTTGACCTCAATCTCCACGTAACGGGAATCGAACTTTCCCTCCCTGAGTTGAGCCCTCAGTTTTTCCCTTGTATCTGAATGTTTCTGTTTCTCTTCCTCTCCCTGGTCTGTTTCCTTAAACCCCTTTCTCGGAAGCGGCAGCAGGAGGTCAAGAAGCCTTTCCTCAGCAAGGGTCTTTGCCTTTTCCTGAACCTTTGCAAAGTGCTCGGTCTTGACCATGTTGACGGCAATCTCGGTAATGTCCCTTATTATGGATTCCACGTCCCTTCCAACATAACCGACTTCCGTAAACTTTGATGCCTCCACCTTCATAAACGGTGCATTTGCAAGTTTTGAAAGCCTCCTTGCAATCTCTGTCTTTCCTACACCGGTGGATCCGATCATTATTATATTCTTGGGCAGGACTTCATCGCGCAGTTCAGGGCTTAACCTCTGTCTCCTCCATCTATTCCTCAGCGCAATGGCAACGGCTTTTTTGGCATTATGCTGCCCTATGATAAACTTGTCAAGCTCTTCAACAATACGTCTTGGTGTCAACCCTTCGAGAGAGGTTTTTTCCTCTGTGCGAGGGCTTTTTTGGTCTGTCATATCTTCGGTCTTCTCCAGAATTTTCATTTTATAACTCCTCGGTTATTATTCGTTCATTTGTGTAAATGCATATGTCGGCTGCAATCTTCATGGCCTTCTCAACTATATCTCCGGCTTCAAGCGCTGTATTTTCATAAAGGGCCTTTGCTGCAGCCTGGGCAAAGGGTCCGCCTGAGCCTATAGCAGCAATACCTTCCTCCGGCTCTATTACGTCACCTGTGCCGGATATGATGAATGTATGCTCTGAATCCGCAACTATAAGTAGGGCTTCAAGCCTCCTGAGTATCTTGTCAGTCCTCCAGTCCTTGGCAAGCTCTACCGCTGCCCTGGTGATGTTGCCCCTGTAGGATTCAAGTTTTCCTTCAAACTTTTCAAAGAGTGTAAAGGCATCGGCAGTAGCACCTGCAAAACCTGTGAGCACCCTGTCCTGATACATCTTTCTCGTCTTTCGTGCATTGTGCTTCAGGACTGTATTTCCCATTGTCACCTGGCCATCACCGCCAATGGCAACTTTTCCGTTTTTCCTGACGCATAATATAGTTGTGCCTCTTATCATTGAAAGTCTCCTTGTCCTGTCCAGTTAGTCTCTGTCCATAAACTCAATTGGCCTTTCTCTCGTCCTCAGGCAATTTGTTTCATTGAACCTTTTATATTCAGATGAAACATAATTACATATTATAGCAAAGATACTTTATTTTTCTCCCTTTCTCTTTTTTGCCAGGGGATGGGCATTATCATAGACATCCATGAGATGCGTGATGTCCAGATGTGTGTATACCTGCGTGGAGGAGAGAGAGCTGTGTCCGAGGAGCTCCTGAATAACCCTCAGGTCAGCGCCGCTCTGCAGGAGATGAGTGGCAAAGGTGTGCCTGAGAGTATGTGGCCCAATCTTTCCGCCAAGCCCTGTCTCTCTTGAATATTTTACCACTATCCTTCTGATGCTCCTGTCCGTCAGGCGGGACCCCTTCCTGTTCAGAAAGATAGCCTGGGTCTCCTTTTTCATCAGAGACCTCTCTATCAGATATACCTTTAATGACTCGATTGCCTTGTTTCCCACAGGGACTATCCTCTCCTTTTTCCTCTTGCCCCTCACCTTTATCAGGCCATCCCGCATGTTGAGGTCTTCCATATCCATGCCGGCCAATTCACTGACCCTTAACCCGCTTGAATAAAGGAGTTCAAGGATTGCCCTGTCCCGCGCCTTCTGAAACCCTATGCCTTCGGGTTTTTCAATTATCGCGAATGTTTCATCAACCGAAAGAAATCGTGGTAACCTCTTCTGTTGTTTCGGGTTCGGCACCAGGCGGGCCGGGTTTGAGCTTATGTGACTCTCTCTGTGGAGAAATCTGAAGAATGATCGTAATGTGGCAAGCTGCCTGCTTACTGTAGACCTTTCCATGCCGTCCTTCAGGCGGTGGGCAATAAACCCCCTTATATCACTCAACTCTATATCTGCCGGAGATTTCCTTACAAGGGTAAAGAATTCCTGGAGGTCCTTCCTGTAGGCCCTCAGGGTGTGAGTGGACGCACCCTTTTCAAGCTCCATAAACCTCAGAAACTCCTTCATGTATTCATTCATTCAACCGCCCTTATATATTCATTCCATGCTGCGAGGGCCTTTTCTACGATATATGCACGCCGCTTTCTCTTGTCTTTAATCCTGATGTCAGGTGCGGGGAGAAGCCCGAAGTTAATGTTGCTTGGCTGAAAGCCCTCGGGCGGAGATGTTGTAATATAACGGATCAGCGATCCATGTGCTGATTCCCCGGGCGGTGCAGTAAAGCTCATGCCCTTCAGCCTCCTTGCAGCGTTTATACCGGCAAGAACCCCCATGGCCGTGGATTCAATATAACCTTCAACCCCTGAAAGCTGACCAGCAATATAGGTTTCAGGGCTTACCTTGAGAGCAAGGTCGGGGTTCAGAAACATGGGACCATTAATAAAGGTGTTCCTGTGGATGCTTCCATAGCGCATAAAGACTGCATTTTCAAGCCCGGGGATGAGCCTAAAAACCCTCTTCTGCTCCGGCCATTTAAGGCGTGTCTGAAACCCTACCATATTATATGCCGTTGCATCCCTGTTCTCAATCCTCAACTGGACGACTGCGTACGGCACGTTCCCTGTGCGGGGATCAGTCAGCCCGACGGGTTTCATGGGGCCGAAACGCAGGGTGTCCTTTCCCCTCCCTGCCATCACCTCAACAGGCATGCATCCTTCAAAAACCCTTTCATCCTCAAAGGCCCTCGGGGTTACCATGTCAGCCTCTGAAAGGGCATTATAGAACCTCTCATACTCATCCCTGTCCATCGGACAGTTCAGGTAGTCAGGTTCTCCCTTTCCGTAGCGTGAGGCCCGGAAAACCCTGGAGTAATCAATGCTGTCTGCCTCTATAATCGGGGCTATGGCATCATAGAAATAGAGGTAATCACCTCCGAGCAGTCTCCTGAGTGAGTCGGACAGCGCATCTGAAGTCAGAGGCCCGGTTGCAATAATACATGGCCCCCCGGGAATCTCTGCAATCTCTTCCCTTATCACTTCTATCAGTGGGTGGGTCAATAACCTCTGTGTTATGTATTCGGCAAATAGCTTTCTGTCAACAGCAAGGGCAGAGCCGGCAGGTACGCTGCATTCAGCAGCAGCCTTCATCAGCAGGGAGCCGGCCATCCTGAGCTCATCCTTGAGGAGTCCTGCCGAGGTAACGGGCTCCTTTGACCTGAGGGAGTTTGAACATACGAGCTCTCCCAGGAGGTCCGTCTTGTGCGCCCCGGTTGTCTTGTCCGGCCGCATTTCGTATAGTCTTATACTAATCCCTCTCTGAGCTGCCTGCCAGGCTGCCTCACTGCCGGAAAGTCCTCCACCTATGATTGTAAGTGTTTTCATGATATCAAAAAAAACTTTAATAACAGACACCTGGATATAGATTGTCCGGGACAAAAGATTTCTTGTGTTGTTATAATAAAACATGTCAGTGCTTGAAATAAAGAAATATCCCGACCCTGTATTAAAAAAGAAGGCCCTTTTTGTAGAGAATATAGACGGGGCATTACAGGAACTTATTGACGATATGATAGATACCATGTATGATGCCCCAGGCATTGGTCTGGCTGCACCCCAGGTTGGTGAGTCCAGAAGGATTATAGTGGTGCATATAAATCTGAAGGAGGAAGCGCACCCGTTGATTGTCCTTGTAAATCCTGAAATAGTTCAGGTTGACGGCAAGGTCGTCTCAGAGGAAGGCTGTCTGAGTGTTCCGGGTTACGTGTCGAATATTGAGAGGGCCGGGATGGTGCTTGTAAAGGGTTTTGACAGGGAAGGCAGACCCGTGGAGGTTGAGGCGGAAGGTCTGCTGTCAAGGGCGCTTCAGCACGAGATAGACCATCTTGACGGGATTCTTTTCGTTGACAGGATGAGTCCGATAAAGAGGGAATTTTTCAGGAAACGCTATCTTAGAAGGATGAGGGAAACAGCCTGAATTATTCTTGTACAGGAAAATCTATCCGCAGATTTCACAGATTACGCAGTTTTTTTTCTTAAAAGATAACAAACAGGATTCTAATGACAAACCTCAGAGGCTATTTCTGAGTTTTAATATCTGTGAAATCCGTGTAATCTGCGGACTAAAAAGTAAGTTAACTAAATTGAACCCGATATGGCGATAATCTTCTTTGGCACTCCATTATTTGCAGTTCCTGCTCTGGAAAAGCTGATATCTTCAGGGGAAGATATTGTGCTCGTTGTGACACAGCCTGACAGGGTTGGCGGGAGAGGGCACAGGATTATCCCTCCTCCGGTAAAGAGCGTGGCTGAGAGGGAAGGGCTTACAGTTGCTCAGCCCGGCAGTATAAGATCTGAGGATTTCATAAACAGGTTAACTGCTCTGAACCCCGAGTTTATAGTAGTTGTGGCTTTTGGCAGGATACTTCCAGAGAGTGTGCTTCAGATTCCCCTGAGGGGCTGCATCAATGTCCATGCCTCGTTATTGCCCGGATACAGGGGGGCAGCGCCGATCCAGTGGGCTATTATCAGCGGAGACAAAAAGACCGGCATTACCACAATGCTGATGGATGAAGGGCTTGACACCGGGGATATTCTCCTCCAGAGAGAAGTGGACATAAGGGATGAGGACAATGCCCGGACACTCTCGGAAAAACTCTCTGTAGTGGGAGCAGAACTCCTTGTTGAAACACTGAGTGGATTGCGGGCCGGCAAGCTAAAACCCCGTCCACAGCAAGGCGAGCCGAGTTATGCACCGATTCTGAAGAAAAATGACGGACTGATTGACTGGTCCCTGTCGGCCAGGATGATTTATAACAGGGTAAGGGGGCTCTATCCATGGCCGTGTGCATATACGTATTACAGAAAAAAGATGCTTAAACTGCTTAGGGTGGAGGCAATAGAGGGACACGGACAGCCCGGAGAGGTAGTGCATAAGGGCAAGGGGGAATTGGTTATTGGTACCCCTGAGGGCCTCGTAAAGATACTCGAGGTTCAGATGGAAGGCAGAAAACCGATGGATATCAAGGCCTTTTTGCAGGGCATCGGGAGAGACATCAGAAAGGGAGACAGGTTTGGCGGGCTACAGGATAATTAGGGGTTTTGTGCTCAAGGTGCTTTATCCCATTTTTATGCTCCTGTCTGCGTTCAGGAAGGACAAAAAGGAAGCCCTGCAGCGGCTGATTATCAATATGAACAACAGCCTTGTAATCAGGGAACGTCACAAGACAAAGAAGATACTTTTGCTCCTTCCGCATTGCATCCAGGTAGATAAATGCGAGATCAGGCTGACCCATAACATACATAATTGCAAGAGATGCGGAAAGTGCGAGATTAAAGACCTTATAGACCTGGCTGAAGATTACGGACTGACCCTCTTTGTAGCCACTGGGGGCACACTTGCGAGGAGGATCGTCATGGACGCAAAGCCGGAGGCAATAGTTGCTGTTGCCTGTGAGAGGGACCTTTCGAGCGGCATTGTTGATACCTATCCAATGCCTGTGCTTGCAATCTCAAACGAGAGACCTTTTGGTCCCTGTTATAATACTCGGGTGAGTCTTGAAAAGGTTAGGGATGCCATAAAGACTTTCTGCTCATAGGCATGGTTGTGATATAATTCATGCATTGAAGATATGGAGTGTTGGAGGATTGAAGAGCTGGAGTATTGGAGGGTTGGATTTTTTCATCACTCCACCACTCCATCACTCCGCATTAGATTCTTGAGGAGGTGGAGATGGAGGCAACAATAAAATATGTTGATGGACTCAGGTTTGTTGCAGAGGGCGCTACCGGGCACTCTGTTGTTATGGATGGAGATCCCCTGTTTGGCGGTGAGGATTCCGCGCCGAGACCAACAGAGTTTGTCCTCATGGGACTTGGTGGTTGCACGGGCATGGATGTTATCTCTGTTCTCAGGAAAAAGAGGCAGGAAGTTACAGGATTTGAGATAGAGGTCCAGAGCAAAAGGGCGGAGGCACATCCCAAAAAGTTTACGGATATAAATCTGCATTACACTGTACGGGGTAAAAATATCTCTGAGGATGCAGTTAAAAAGGCCATAAATTTATCCATGGAGAGGTACTGTTCGGTAAAGGCAACACTTGAAGGTGTGGCAAAGATTACATATTCCTACAAGGTGATACAGGAGTAGAGATTCCGAATCAGGTTATGCTTTTCTACCTCGGTAAACGTATAACAGAGATATTTATCACGCTGATAGGGATTACCCTCCTGTCATTCTTTATAATCCACCTTGCACCGGGTAAGCCTACAGATGTGTTGACCGATCTGAATCCAAAGATAACGCCTGAGGCAAGGGAGCGGCTTGAGAAGTACTATGGCCTTGACAAGCCGATAATCGTACAGTACCTTTTATGGGCAAAGAGGATTGTAAAGCTGGACTTTGGAGACTCCTTCTCCACTGACAGACGTCCGGTATGGGAAAAGATAAAGGAGCGGGTCCCTGTTACCGTATCAATAAACCTTCTCAGCATGCTGCTGATATTTGTGATAGCCATACCCGTTGGTATCTCTTCGGCAACGCGCCAGTACTCCCTGTATGACAAGATAACCACGGTGGGGGTTTTTCTTGGATTTGCAATGCCGGCTTTCTGGCTTGGCATACTGCTGATGATGCTCTTTGGGGTATATCTGCAATGGCTGCCCATATCCGGCCTTAAGTCCATGAACTACGAAACCCTGTCTGCCGGAGGCAAGGTCCTTGATCTTGCAAAACACCTTGCCCTGCCGGTCTTTGTATCTGCCTTTGGCGGTATTGCCGGCATATCCAGATACATGCGCAGCAGTATGCTTGAGGTTATCAGGCAGGACTACATTATTACGGCAAGGGCAAAGGGGTTGCCTGAAAGCAAGGTTATTTACAAACATGCCTTAAGAAACGCACTTCTTCCCATCATAACCCTGCTCGGTTTATCTGTTCCGGGATTGATAGGAGGGAGCGTGATATTCGAGCAGATATTCAGTATCCCCGGTATGGGCCAGCTATTCTGGATGTCGGTAATGCAGAGGGATTATCCGCTGATAATGGGACTTCTCACCATTGGCGCCATACTCACACTGATCGGCAACATGCTTGCCGACCTCTGTTACGCAGTAGTAGACCCGAGGATAAGGAGAAAATAGGAATTGAGCGCTATCTTCTATGAGAGATTCGGTCATAATAAACTGGCTGTGGCAGGGAGTGTGCTTGTGGCCCTCCTATTTCTTACAGCGCTACTTGCACCTGTAATTTCCCCCTATGAACCGGATTATATTGACAGATACCACGTCCTTGAACCACCGGGCAGGCTTCATCCACTTGGCACTGACGATATTGGAAGGGATGTGCTGAGCAGGATGCTTTATGGGGCAAGGGTTTCATTGTCTGTCGGCTTTGTGGCTGTTGGCATTGCAACGTTTATTGGAATGGTAATGGGTGCAGTTGCCGGCTACTACGGGGGCATAGCGGACAGGTTAATCATGAGATTTGTGGATGTGATGCTGTCAATACCGTCATTCTTCTTTATCCTTGCAGTTATAGCCTTTGTGGGGCCCAGCATATGGAATATCATGATCATCATAGGGGTAACCTCATGGATGGGGGTGGCCAGGCTTGTCAGAGCGGAGTTTCTTACCCTCAAGTCAAGGGAGTACATACTCGCTGCAAGGGCGATAGGTGCGTCTGACATGAGAATAATACTCCGTCATATGCTGCCGAACAGCCTTGCCCCCGTAATAATATCGGCCGTGCTTGGTATTGCATCAGCAGTGCTCCTTGAGTCGTCACTCAGTTTTCTCGGACTTGGAGTTCAGCCGCCTATGCCGAGCTGGGGAAACATTCTTACTGCGGGCAAGGCCAATATCGAGATTGCATGGTGGCTTTCCGTCTTCCCCGGAGTGGCTATACTGATTACAGTGCTTTCCTATAACCTCCTTGGCGAGGGACTGAGAGACGCCCTTGACCCGAGATTGTGGGAAAGGCGATGAGGAATAAACTTCTTCTTTTTGATATTGACGGCACCCTGATTGATTCGGGACGGGCTGGTACGAGGGCTCTGGACAAGGTCTTTCTCAATCTCTTTGGCATCAGGGATGCATTTAAGGGGATCAGGATGGCCGGCAAAACCGATATCCAGATAATCAGGGAGTGCCTGAGGGTCCACGGGATACCTGACAGTGTTGGTGAAATAGAGGGGGTAGTCGGAATGTATATAGATTTATTAACTGAAGAGATAGAGAACCCGTGGCGAAGTGTAATGGCCGGGGTTGTTGATCTTCTTGAAACCCTCAAGGCAGACGGAATACCCATGGGACTGTTAACCGGAAACATAGAGACGGGTGCAAGGATAAAGCTTGACTCCTTTGGTCTCAATCAATATTTTACTGCCGGTGCATTCGGCAGTGACCATGAAGACAGGGATATGTTGTTGCCGATTGCGGTTGCAAGATTCTCCGCGCTTGGTATAAACGTTCCTCCAGAAAGGTGTATTGTTATAGGTGATACCCCCAGGGATGTAAGATGTGCAAGAGTCCACGGGGCTTCGTGTATTGCCGTCAGTACGGGATCATACAACAAAGAGGCACTTATGGAAGCAGGTGCAGACCTTGTGCTGGAGAGTCTGGAGAACAGGGAAGCCTGCCTGAGCTTTATGTCAACAGCCTAAGTATAAGATGAAATGCTTCAGTTGGCTTTTCTCATGTCTTAAAAACTTCCTTTTTGTAACTATTACTTGTATTTATCCGAGAAGAGAGTTAAACTTATAGCTAAGGGGAGTCTTACATCATCTCTTTTCTTCTCAAAGCAGGGGGGATAAATATCTGTACTTCCATATTTAAACTCAATTTGTGTCTTACGGTTACAATCTTTTTAAATGAGGAGGAGAAGGTATGCTGAAAAAAATGTGTTTCAAGACTTTCATGGGGGTGCTTATTGTCCTTTTTGCCGGATTGTGGATTACCGGTGATGTTGCAGATGCGAGTTCCGGAGGTATGAAGCAAAGAGAGCATCATAGACACCACTCTCCCGGCGCTTCTTACAACGTAGGCGGCATAGTAAACGAACTTGGCGATGGTGAAACGGTCGTTCTTCTAAACAACGGCAGGGATAAACTTGAAATTACGGCAAACGGTGTTTTTGCCTTCTCCACACCGGTTTCCGACTTGGCCACCTACGATGTTACGGTTGAAACTCAGCCGAGCAACCAATATTGCCGCATCAATAACGGCAGCGGAACAATAAACGGTGAGGACATAACCGATATAACCATTAGGTGTTCTATCTTTTCCGTTGCCATTGCAGCTGGGAACAACCATGCAGTAGTGCTTAAAAACGACGGCACAGTATGGACATGGGGAAATAACAACCTAATGCCGTTTCAGGTAATCGGACTTACAGACGTTATCGCCATTGCGGCCGGAGATGGTCATACAGTCGCGCTTAAAAGCGACGGTACAGTATGGACCTGGGGTGATAACAAATATGGACAACTGGGTAATGGAACAAGAACACGCAGTTATACTCCTGTGCAGGTATGCGATACCGGTGAGACCGCTCCGTGCACCAACTTCCTAACGGATGTAATCGACATCACCGCTGGAGGTGACAATATAGTGGGTATGGCGCATACAGTTGCTCTTAAGTCGGACGGCACGGTGTGGGCATGGGGAAGTAACCAGTACGGCCAGCTGGGAAATGGAACGACGACAAGAAGTACCACGCCGGTTCAGGTAAGCGGTCTTACAACTGTTGTCGCAATTGCTGCAGGAAAAAATTATACCATTGCGCTTAAAGCCGACGGTACGGTAAGGGCTTGGGGAAGGAACTGGCCCGGTACGCTGGGAGATGGGACGACAGATGAGAGCACCACGCCGGTGGAGGTAAGCGGCCTAACGGATATTAATGCAATTGCGGCCGGAAACGATCATACCCTCGCGCTTAAAATCGACGGCACGGTATGGGCCTGGGGAGGGAACATCCATGGTCAGCTGGGAGACGGAACGAGTACATATAAAATCACGCCGATTCAGGTAAGCGGCCTTACTGACGTTGACGCAATAGCCGCCGGATGGGGGCACAGCATCGCACTTAAATCCGATGGTACAACCTGGACGTGGGGAGATAACAAATATGGCCAGTTGGGAAGAACTGCAACTTATTACTGGGATTATTACACGCCTGCACCGGTAGACTCCCTCATGGACGTAATCGGTATTGCGGCCGGAGGCTCTTTAGCTATAGAGAACACAGCGTTCTCTCAAGGGTACAGTCTATCGCTTAAATCTGACGGCACGGTCTGGGCATGGGGAGATAATCAATACGGCCAGTTGGGCGATGGCACAAGGACAAACAGCCTTACGCCGGTACAAGTGTTGGGTGAAACAGCTCCCTACATTGTGGACAACTACAGTTTGGGCGGTACGGTAAACGGTCTTGTTGATGGAGAAACTATTGTTCTTCAAAACAACGGCGTGAACGACCTGACAATAACGGCAGACGGTGTTTTTAGCTTCTCCACACCGGTCTCTGACTTGGCCGCCTATAACGTTGCGATTTCAACCCAGCCGGATAGCCGGTTTTGCAGGGTCGATAACGACAGCGGAACAATAAACGGCGAGGATGTAACCGACATCTCGGTTACATGCTTCGACTTTTTTGCGGATGTAACTGCTGTTGCGTCAGGAAGTCGTTTTACCATTGCGCTTAAGGCTGATGGTACGGTATGGGCTTGGGGAGCTGGAGGCGCTCTGGGAGACGGAACAGAGACAAGTAGTGCCACACCTGTGCAGGTTTGTGATGCCGGAGAAACCGCTCCCTGCTCCAGTTTTCTCACGGATGTCGCTGCTATCGGTGCCGGGGATTCCAATGCTGTCGCGCTTAAAACCGACGGTACGGTCTGGGCCTGGGGAAATAACAGTGATGGACAGCTGGGTGACGGTACAACGACGAGCAGCAGGGTGCCCATTCAGGTCGACATAACCGCCATTGCCAGCGGAGCTGCTCATACAATTATTCTTAAAACCGACGGTACGGTCTGGGCCTGGGGATGGAACTACTATGGCCAGCTGGGAGACGGAACGACAATAGATCGCACCACGCCTGTGCAGGTAAGCGGACTTACAGACGTAATCGCCATTGCGGCTGGAGTTTATCATAACGTTGCGCTTAAAAGCGACGGCACGGTCTGGGCCTGGGGGTATAATGGTCTGGGCCAGCTGGGAGACGGAACGACAATAGATCGCTTAACGCCTGTTCAGGTAAGCGACCTCTCAAACGTAACCGTCATTGCGGCAAAGCCCTATTCTGCTCTCGCTCTGAAGAGCGAAGGTACAGTGTGGACGTGGGGAGCAATAGGACGTCTGGATATAACGACAACTGAAACCTGTAATAACAAGCCTTGCTCAACAACGCCTGTGCAGGCAAACGACCTCACGGACGTAACTGATATCGCTGCTGGCCGCGGTTTTAGTGATAATACAATTGTACTTAAGAGCGACGGCACAGTCTGGGCTTGGGGAGATAATGGGTCTGGCACGCTGGGAGATGGGACGACAACAGATAGCTCCACGCCTGTGCAGGTAAACGAACTCACGGATGTAATCGACATCACGGCCGGAAATGGTCATGCAATTGCGCTTAAAACCGACGGTACGGTATGGGCCTGGGGAAATAATTCCTGGAGTCAGTTGGGGTTGGCAGTGACTACAAGCTGCCCCGACATAGATATGGGTGTGTTTTACTATCCGTGCTCCACTACGCCCGTACCGGTCCTGGTAACGCCGTAACGCTTATCGCTCTTTGCACCCTCTGTGGTTTTCTTTTTCACAGTGGGTGCAAAGAGCAGCCGTTTTGCTGATGCATACCCATCCTTCATTCATCCCTCCCTGAGTTTATCTCTTTTCATGTCTTAAAAACTCCCTTTTCGTAACTATTAGTAGCATTTATCCGAAAGAAGTGTTATGCTTATACCTAAGGGAAATCGTTTCCCTATTTTTATAGTCCTCACTATAGAAGAATATCTGAATTGATGCTTCCATATTTAAAATTTAAACTCAATTTGTGTCTTGCAGTTACCATATATTTTTTAATAAGGAGGAGAAGATATGCTGAAAGGAGCGAGGTTCAGGACTTTCATAGGGGTGCTTATTCTTCTTTTTGCCGGATTGTGGATTACCGGCTGTACTGAAGAGATAGGTTCAATGGGGATGAAGCATAAGTACGATCATGACAGTGCGGATGAGACAAAGGTCATTGCCGTAGCGGGTGGAAACTTTTACTCCGTTGAGCTTAAATCAGACGGTACGGTCTGGACATGGGGAAGGAACGAATCCGGCCAGCTGGGAGACGGGACAACGATAGACAGTCCGGCGCCGATACAGATAAGCGGACTCACGGATGTAACCGCCGTTGCAGGCGGGGGTTACCATGCAATGGCGATTAAAGATGACGGCACGGTGTGGGCATGGGGAAGTAACAATGCAGGTCAGTTGGGCGATGGAACGACGACAGACAGGACTACGCCGGTGCAGGTGATCGGGCTTGCGGACGTGACCGCCGTTGCTGCCGGATGGAATCATAGCATAGCACTCAAAGCCGATGGCACGGTGTGGGTATGGGGCTGGAATGGAGGAGGCCTGCTGGGAGTGGAAACAACCGAAAAATGCGAGTTTGGCTCTCCAGCCCTGTCTTGTTCCACCACGCCGGTGCAGGTAAGTGAACTTACGAATATAACCGCTATTGCAGCCGGAAGTTACTATTCCATAGCACTCGAAGATGACGGTACGGTCTGGACCTGGGGAAATAACTATGCAGGTCAGTTGGGGAGAACAGAAGACGGAAACACACCTACACCAGTGGCCTCCCTTACGGATATAACCGCTATTGCAGCCGGAGCTTATCATACCGTAGCGCTTAAAGCCGATGGAGCTGTATGGGGATGGGGGAGCAATGAACACGGTCAGCTGGGAGACGGTACGGCGACATGGAACTCCATCACACCGGTACAAGCAAGCGGACTTACGGATGTAATCGCCATCACCGCCGGAGGCAAAACAAATTCGGGGCATACCATGGCGCTTAAAGCTGACGGTACCGTATGGGCATGGGGAAGCAATGAACACGGCCAGCTGGGTGTAATAACAACGGAAGTTTGTGAAATATCCCTGACTGCTGGTCGAACCGGGACTACTTATTCTAATCTTTGTTCCACCACGCCGGTGCAGGTAAGCGATTTTCCTGACATAACTGCCATTACAGCTGGATATTACCATAGTATTGCGGTAAAAGAGGATGGCACAGCATGGGCATGGGGAGATAACAAATACGGCCAGGTGGGGGCGGCAACAACTGAAGTTTGCGGTTATGGGGATTTTGATTGCAGTCCCACACCCGTACCTGTAAGGAGCAAAGTACCAGGCACATTCAGCATAGGTGGTACGGTAAGCGGTCTTGCTGGAACGTTGGTCATTCAAAACAATGGAGGAGATGATCTGGTAATCACGGAGAATGGCTCTTTTACCTTTGCAACAGAACTTGAGGACCTGGATGTTTATGATATAGGGATTTTAACCCAACCTGATGGTCAGACATGCGAAATCACAAGTGCCAATACTGGAAGGGTCAATGCAACGGACGTAACGGACATAGAGATTGTATGCCCCTATCCCTTTACGGAAGTCGTTGCTATTGCTGCCGGAACTTTTCATTCCATTGCTCTCAGAACCGACGGTACGGTCTGGACGTGGGGACAAAACTTTAACGGTCAGTTGGGTGATGGGACAAGAGATAACAGCCCTGTACCTGTACAGGTCGGATTGTCGGATGTTACCGCAATTGCTGCGCGAAATACTGGTAGCATAGCGCTTAAAAGCGACGGCACAGTATGGACGTGGGCGAGAGATGGTTACTTTATACCCGTACAGTTAAATGGACTTACGGATATAAGCGCCATCGCTGGGGGAGGCAACCACTCTCTTGCTATCAAAGCCGTTGACACGCTGTGGGCGTGGGGAAAGAATTTCTCTGGCCAGCTGGGAGACGGAACAACGACGGACAGCTACACGCCTGTAAAGGTATCCGGTCTTACAGACGTAAACGCCGTTGCCGGGGGACTCTACCATACCGTAGCACTTAAAAGCGACGGTACGGTGTGGACGTGGGGATGGAACGAATACGGACAGTTGGGAGACGGAACGACGATAGACAGCCATATCCCTATACAGGTGAGCGGCCTTACGGACATTGTCGCAGTAGCGGCCGGAAGCGGTCACACAGTGGTTCTTAAAAGCGATGGTGCGGTGTGGGCATGGGGTGGAAACTCTGACGGCCAGCTGGGAGATGGAACGACGATAGACAGCCGTATCCCTATACAGGTGAGCGGCCTTACGGACATTGTCGCAGTAGCGGCCGGAAGTGGTCATACAATGGCTCTTAAAAGCGATGGCACGGTGTGGGCATGGGGAAGTAACGCCTCCGGGCAGTTGGGAGATGGAACGACAACAAACAGTACCACACCTGTACAGGTAGTACTGAGACCATAAAGCGCCCCGCCTTTGCTCCCTCTATGGTTTTTCACCACAGAGGGAGCAAAGGGGTAGCCGTCTTCGCCTATACCGAGATTCACCATTCAGACCTGTCCGCCTTTCGGCAAAGAGGCCATCTTGGGGAATATTGACGGGTACTGCCCCGTTCAGTAATAATCCTTCCGGCAAATCAAACGTTTCTACAAATTTCTTGTAATAAACATTATATTGCTTTTGTTTCTGAACTGTGATACTATCTTTATAAACCCAATTTCGCATATTAATTTTTTGCCTCAGGGGGGGCTGCAGGCATAATGACCACGTTACACTTATGAACCTGTCTGTTTATTGCCCACCTTGTGAGGAGGGGAACTTGGAAAGCCAAAATGATAAGTCAAGCAATGTCTCTTGCATAGACGAGAAATGGTTCCACGCTGTCTGTAAAAGCATCGGGGATGCTGTTATGGCAACCGATAAAGCCGGCATTGTGCAGTATTTGAATCCGGTCTCCGAAAGACTGACCGGTTGGCTGGAAAAGGATGCTGTGGGAAGACCGCTGGAGAGCGTTTTCCGGATCATAAATGAGGAAACCCGTAAAGAGGTGGAGGACCCGGTCAAGAAGGTCTTGCGCGAAGGCCGGGCTGTAGGATTGGCAAACCCTACCCTGCTAATTTCAAAAGACGGAACAGAAATCCCCATTGCTGACAGCGGTTCACCCATCAGAGACTGTAAAGATGAAATCGTCGGTGTGGTACTGGTTTTCAGTGACCAGACCGAGGAACGCAAGGCGCAGTATGCCTTGCAGGAGGCCAAGGAATTTGCTGAAAGCATCGTTGCCACCATCCGTGAACCACTAATTGTCCTTGATGCACAATTGAAGGTAATTTCCGCCAATCATCGCTTCTGCCAATCATTCCAGGTGGAAGAGAAGGAAACAGCCGGCAGACACATTTATGATCTGGGTAACCGGCAATGGGATATTCCCGGACTGAGGGAGCTGCTGGAAGATATTTTGCCACAGAACACCAGTTTCAGCGATTTTAAGGTGGAACACGAGTTCGAACATATCGGAAAACGCATTATGCTGTTAAACGCCCGGCGTATATACCACGAAGCGAACAAGACCAGGCTGATCCTGCTCTCTATTGAGGATGTCACAGAACACTTACGACTGGAGGATCAATACCGTCAGGCGCAAAAGCTGGAGGCCATTGGTCTTCTTTCAGGAGGCGTGGCCCATGACTTCAATAACCTCCTGACGGTGATTCTTGGCTATGGCGAGGTCATTCTACGAAGACTCCACCGGGATGACCCGTTGCGACAGGATATCAATAAGATTCTAAATGCATGCCACCAGGGTGCTAGTCTGACGCATCAACTTCTGGCCTTCAGCCGCAGGCAGACTCTTCAACCCGAGGTTATCGAACTTAACAGGCTTCTTGACGATCAGCAGAAACTGCTCAGGAGACTGATTGGCGAGAACATCGAGTTCATAACAACGTTTGCTGACAACCTTGGCCGTGTAAAGGCAGACCCCGGCCAGATTGAACAGGTCATTATGAACCTTGCCGTTAATGCCAGGGATGCCATGCCCCGTGGCGGCAAACTGATTATTGAGACCTCTAATGTTGAGCTTGACAAGGAGTACAGTAAGGGTCACATAAGTGTTGTGCCGGGAAAGTATGTAATGCTCGCCATTACAGATACGGGGGTCGGCATGGATAAGGAGACCCGGGGGAAGATATTTGAGCCTTTTTTCACCACCAAGGAACTGGGTAGAGGAACGGGCCTGGGTCTGTCGACTGTCTACGGAATCGTCAAACAGTCCGGCGGCCACATCTGGGTCTACAGCGAACCGGATAAGGGCACGACTTTCAAGATATATCTGCCTTGCACAGAGGATGCTCCTACTGCCAAGGTTGAACATGAGGAGGTGGAAGTACAGAGTGGCTGCGGGCATATACTCGTTGTGGAAGATGAGTCAGCAATCCGGGAACTTATAGAGATACAGCTTGAAAACCTGGGTTATCAGGTTACCCTGGCCGCAAATGGCGGAGAAGCCCTTCTGGCTATCGAAGAAAAGGGGATTAGACCTGATCTGCTCATAACGGACGTAGTCATGCCCGGGATGAGTGGTGTAGTGTTGCTCAAACGGCTCCGCAAGACCCTTCCGGAGCTCAGGGTGCTCTTCATGTCAGGTTACACCGACAATGTCATCGTCCACCAAGGCATTCTCGATCCGGGCATTCCTTTTATTCAGAAACCGTTCTCAATTAAGGGCCTTTCGGCCATTGTGTGTAAGGAATTACAAAGCAGCAAATGAGTGGCTATCCGCCTCTCTTTTCTTAATTTGAATTACTTAGAAAGTCTGATAATATTCCATTCTTTCAACCTTGCATATGTCATTAATCTTTTATCTCCAATCACTGCATACGGATTCCCTACCGTCTCAAGCATCTTGCTATCTGATATGTGATCAGAATAGGCATAGCTATATGAAAGGTCTATCTTGTTTTTTTTGGAAAATTCTTTCATTGCCACTGCTTTTCCCATACCTACAACCGGCAGGGAGTTTAGAATCCTGCCAGTATAGCATCCCCCAACAACTTCAACCCGGGTGCCGATTACATGTTTGATTGATAACTTTTTTGCATAAGGCAGAATTAACGGCATATGAGAGCCTGACACCAGAACAACAATATGTTCCGATTCTAAATGCTTGTACAGACATTTCATAACTCCCTCATTAAAAGATACTCTCTGATCAATGCCTGAAAACCATTTATCAACGAGAAGTTTATATTCTCTTTCATTCACTCCATTGAGCCTGGCATAATATGTTTTGTTTACGCTCATCCTCTCATCTTTCTTCACAGCCTTTGCCATTAACCTTAAGTAATGAAGGTACGCATTAGCAAAAAGGAAGAGCCTCTTAAATGGAAACGCACTATTAGTCCTGCAATGCCGGCAATAATACCAATAAAAGGAACTCATTGTATTTAGATTTAACAAGGTCCCGTCTACATCAAAAAAGGCTGCAATCTTCATCATCGACTCCAAAATAAATGGATTTTAAGTATCATCAGTAATTCTCTAAAATTCAAATATCTCTCCGAATTGAGGGATAAGTACTTTTTTCTCCAAATCATATAATCTTATTAATCTGCAAAACTCTTTGAGCGGCCAGGAATGTTTTTCAAGAATGGTTCTGAATGTTCCATAATGTACAGGGACCATGAGTCCTGCTTTCAAATCCACAAAAACCTTTACCGAATCTGCGGGACTGAGGTGCTCCTTACCAAACAAAAAAGAAGGAGTAGCAAGTCCGATAGGAAGAAACGCCACATCAATGGAATATTTCCGGCCTATATTTTTGAAAACCTGTGAGTAGCCGCTGTCACCCACAAAGAAAATTGTTTTGCCGTTTATTCTGATTATATAACTGTTTGTCTGAGTCTTTCTTCCCCACATGTAACGAGCGGATGCATGCACTGCCGGCAAAGCTGTAATCCTGGCAGCAGCTATATTTCTTGACTCTCCATGATTCAATTCGAACACCTTGTCTTCGTGAATATCCTTAAAATATCTGCCCGTCTTTTTCGGGCACAATATAGCTTGAACGTCTTTTATTTGACGAATCGACGACAAGGACAGATGGTCAATATGTGAATGTGTAATGACTATTATGGTCTTGTTCGGCAATCCATCAATATTTAGCGCTGGCTTTACCATCCGGCGCATAATGAACCCCATGGAGCTATCAAAATTTGGGTCTGTAAGGATATGAAATGATCCTGCATCAAACAGAACAGTCGAGTGTCCAACAAGTATTGCATTCATTTTATTCTCATATATTCCTGCACTGCAGAAGTTACCCCTTCCTGAAAATTCACTGCTGAAACAAACCCTAACTCGTGCTTGGCTAAATCGACGCTGCAGGCATGATTGAGAGACATGTAGTCAACCACGTATCTCGTCAACTTTGGAGTTGTCTTTTTATATCGTGATACGTGCTCCATTAATAGGGCTAACCCCCTGGCCGTAACCCTGGGGACTTTCGGGGGGATTCCAACTGACAACTCCTCGGATATAGTCTTTACAATTTCCATCATTGTTGGAATATAAGATGCACCAATATTGTAAGTTTCTCCATTTTTTCCTTTTTCAGCACACATTATCAGCCCGTTTACACAATCCGAGACATGAGTTATATGCTTTTTATTTTTACCACTTCCTATGATCCTGAAACTTTTGTTCAATATCCCCTCAACCAGAGCCGGAATCAATCGACCGGTCGCTCCATATAAAGATGTGGGACGTGCTATTTTTAAGGGAAGGCCATTCCGCGCAAACTCGATGGCAATTTCTTCGGACTGAATCTTGGAACGTTCATAATCAAATATATCCTCAGGCAATTGGGACTGTTCATCTTTCAGTACAGCTTTTTTCGAAGGCCCATAGAGTAGTGTTGTACTCACATGAACAATATTGGGACATTCCCAGCGCTCACATTGTTCCAGCAGTTTTGTTGTTCCAAGAACATTTGCATTATAGTAATCATTCCATTTCAGGCCCCAAAAGCCCGTAAGCGCAGCACAATGGTATATGACATCAGCATTCTGAACGGTTCCGGTGTAAGAGGAGTTGTTCATCAGGTCACCATGCACTACTTCCACGCCGGATAGGAATTCCGGTACTTTCTGCGGATTCCTCACTAATATAGATACATGGCATCCGTCTTCAAGCAGCCTTTTTGCAAGATGTCTTCCAAGGAACCCTGTTCCTCCGGTTATAAATACTTTCATGCTATTTACCCTCCTTCTTATACCTGATCTTTCGATGCATCCGTTTTTCCAGGGGACTTTTGTATTCTAACACTTCCCAGTTTGTTGCTTCCCTGAAACTGGGGGTGCCATCCGGATTATTTCCATCAAATATCCTGAACCTGTTTCTACTGAGGACACTCCCTGATGAATGGCAATCACTGCAACGAAGTGCTTCTTTTGCATTCCTGACTCCATGAGTAATCGTAAGATATGCACCTGCAGGATAATTCGGGCCGTGTGCATCCTGCATGTATTCACCTGTTGGCATCAATGACATGGAATAGTAATCACCAGGATACAGCCCGTTAAATATTCCTACGAGAGGACTATCTGAATCAGCTCCTAAAAACCTTCCAATGGCATTCAAGTTAAAAAATGTCTTTGTCATTGCGCTGTTAACGGCATCACCTAAGTTAGAGGTTAGAGCAAGAACCTCCCTGTCAAGATTGAAAATGAGCGGCATTGAAGCCATCTTTTCCTGCATTTTTGTAGAGAGGCTGGAATCCAGTGTTCTGTTTCCCAGAGTTCCAGTTCCATCAGACGCTGTTGCATAAGGATGATCCCCGGGACGCATCATGCCGAGTCCGACTAAAGCCCTCTGAATGGTCGAGTCATCCAGAACATCTGCCATTACAAGACCTGATGCATCTACAGGCAGGCCTGAAGTAAGAGGCTTGAAAGGCCATATTTTGCTTCCGGAATCATATCTGCTGCCAATAGGTTGAGCCAGAAAACTTGCGGTTCCGTTGAACCAAAGGTACTTTGGTCTCAGCTTATATTCTTCATATATATCGTACTCATTTTTTCCCTCTGTAATATAGTCACGGGTATCATATGCACTATACGCGTTCTCTCGTGCATACCTGATGCTTATTCCATCAGAAGTCCACGAGTAAAATGTCGCCCCTGACGTCCAGGGAATATGACAGGTCTGGCAAGCAATAAAGGTTAAGTGTCTATTGAGTATTTTACGATTTTTTTTGAGGTGAGGTGTCTCGGAATGGCATTTTTCGCATTTCATGGCATTTTCCGACGAACCGACACGGTAATCAGAAGCAAATAGTTCAGAAACAAAATTCCCTCTCGGAATTTTATGCTGTTTCACCTCATGGCAACGAGTGCATGCATTGCCATTGAACGCAGGAGAAGCAATATGGACATCATTCCAGGCTTCGAATGGTGTACCCCGTTCATCCGAAGATGCTGCCTCATAATGACATCTGAGACAAAGTTCCGTTTTTGTTTTGCCGATGCTCTTGACAGCATCCCATGTCCTGTCCTGGTACCAGGTTTTTATAACCCATCCATTATCTAACGTTTCATCTACCAATCGGTCCCGGCCGTTGTATTGTGACGCATGACAAATGAGACAATCAACTCCGTCTCGTGACTTTTCAATATTTTCTATCGGCATACCTGTTGATTGGTCAATATCATTCATTGTTCCAGGCAGATATCTCCCCACATGACATTTTCCACATCCCCTGCTGTCATTGAAACTATAGTTAACAAGGGTATTTCCTCCCGTCATACCACTGCTCCGGTCATAGTGACCATGCATGCCTCCACCGGGATAATCGATATACTGATTTTCGGACCTGAAGGTATAATGAACCGTATTCATTACTTCAGTGATCTTTTCCTCATGACAACGTGCGCATAGCTGAGATGTAAGAAGTTCAGCATATCCGTCCGACTCACCGTCCATTGAATCAACAGACAGAAACATATTGTAGAGATTTGAATGGCTCCAATCTTCTGCCCATCCAACAGATGCACTCATGAAAAAAAAGAGCAGTGTTAGTATCTTAAGTAAACTTCTTATTTCCATAAATTCCCCCTGTTCATATTGTTGAAACCTGCAAAAGATTCCTTTTACGAAATCGATTTACAATTTTTTTACTTATACAGTTTCCTATTATTTCAAACTCTGCAAGTATCTTGTTGTTCTGGATAACACAAATTACTCCTGTAAATTCCCCATTTCCTTTTCTGCTCTTCTCTTTAAATTCATTTACAGTAATGCGCAAAATTGTTTCCAACTCGAACTCTACAAAGTTGTAGAACCTTGAAAAAAATCTGTCAAGGATGAAGTAAGTGTCCTGCCCAATACCATAGAACTGATGGACAACCGCAATTCCCATCTGCCGTGCTGCTTCAATAAGAAGCAGTCCAGGTAAATGGTCGACAGGGTGCTCAAAAAAGAAAGGCAGATTTTCATCGAATGCAATGAAACATTCATAGATATTGCTTCCAAGATCATTTCTGTGAATGATATCGCTTATTAATACATTTGATTCCTCATGTTTGTGGACATATTTTTTCCCGATTTTTTTTGATTTTGCTGATGCATACCTATCCTTCATTCTCCCCCCCTCCTTATTTTAATAATCATACCGTACCGTTATACTTTATTCTTAGATTCAGGTTGCTGAAGTATTGTGACAAGCGCATGTCAAATCTTCTGTAATGGTAATATTGTACTTAAGGCTGAACAAAAAAATATGGTAAATATACCTTTACAATTACAGATTTATCTTAAAGAATGGAGGGAGAGAGAGAAGAAGGCCATATCTCAGCGGGCTGTTGGCAAAAAGAAATACAGTCAATACTCTATCATTCCTCTTGTTTACGCCCGGTATGGACATGATCTAATGAAGTGACCTGTCTGTCAGAAGGTCCGTTAAAGCTGGTTTGTCCTCGCGAGTCAAGGCTGTCAAGGATATCAAATCAAGCAGATTTTACAGAATCTCAACAAAGCAGATATTTCTATCGTCAAGAGAAAGAGTTGTGGACTAAAAAGAAAATATAAATTGGCACAAACGGTTTTTTTACCCTAAAATCCCGGCTTTGCGGGCAACGGACAGCAGCGCAGGGCAGGGCTCGATACCAAGCTCCCGTTTCAGGGTCTCTTTTGCCCCGTTGAATATCTGAACGGCCTTTGAAGGGTATGTCTCCATATAGGAGCGCATGAGGTAAACATACACCTCTTCATATAGTGGGTCCTTATCAGCCGCCCTGTGGAGTTGAGGGATTTTCTCACCTTCAGGCATGAGGGATGATGCCATGTCTGAATACTGTCTTGCCTGATCAGGCATAGCCGTCTTTCATACAGATTTGCAACCTCGAGCGTACCTGCCGATGCAAGGAGCAGAAAACCTGCCTCTTTCCATCTCTGTATCCACACAAGAAAGTGTTTTAGGGCCTCACTATCCCTGCCGAGGTCGGAAAGCGCCTGGCCGTGAAGGAGGGAGGGCATCTGTACTGCAATGGGACTTTCACTCGATCTTCCCCTGTCAATTGCCTCATTGCTGTGAAGGAGAGCCCTGTGAGGCAGGTTTATCCCGAGTGTATGCTATGCCAAGATTAAAGTGCAGATAGGAGTAATGAAAGTAGTTCTGCTCAGGTATGGCACGGGCGCGCACCTTTTCGGCAATCCGTTCCACTGCCTCTGAATTTCCACTGTGCGAAAGGACATGCAGTAGATGTCCATAAGCAAGAAAATATACAGGGGGCGGGAGCGTTTCAAAGAATGGCAGGTTTATGATCTCCATCAGCACCCGTCCCCCGGCGTCAGGGTTTCCACTGACTGTATGGAATAATCCCAGGGTGGTTTGAAAATATATCCTGCAGACCATGGATGTATCAGGTTGTTCACACAGTATTCCGGCATCTGAAAGGAGCATATCCGCCTCTGAAAGTCTGCCCATCCAGAGGAGGCTGTAACTGGCTGCTGCAGAGTAAAAGAGCCTGAGAGATATGGAGCCAGCCTTTTCCGCCCATAAACGCAGTAACCTGTAACTATCCAGGGCCTGTTGCACCTTTCCGTAACCTGTAAGTTCTGCCATGGCCCTGAATCCGTAAAGTGATGCCATTGCAAGGGGTGGGATATGTTCCTTTATATCAAGAAGTTCTTCAATCCTGCCGTACCATGAGTCATAACGGTGGTAGTTATGTCCACTGTCCCAGATGGAGGCGACCCTGGCACCAAGGCTGGCACATGCTGCCTCATAATCACCGGCACTCATGAATAACCGGTAGAACTTATCCATTGAATCCAGAGGGATTGACTGTTTTACCGCCTCTGAAAGAAAGAGGATTCTGGGCGGAAATTGCTGTATATCAGTGGTAAATTTCTGAAGGGGCATGAGATGGGAGATGATGGCAGGGGTGTCCATGTTAAACCACCAGGTAAGCCCGTCGTCACACAGGGCGTAAATATATTCGTCCCATTTTCCCTCCTCCACATGTGAATTGTAAGGGCTTTTTAGTTGAATAAAGGATGACTCTTCCATAAATATAGTGATGTTGCGTTGTTATACGGGGTTACATCAATTCTTTAAGTTTTTCAATTGTAATATCTGCATCTTGCAAGATACTTTTAAAGGTTTTGGGATGAATGATTTTACCTGAATGATAATGATAAGGAACAGTTACTCTTGGCAACTTCTCTGTCATACTGCTACTTCCCTCAGGGTTAGACTCACAGATTCAGATTGTGGTATATCTTCATTGTTCTCAATTCTGTCTTCCACGTGGAGCCGAATAGCGTCTTTGATGTTTTCCAGAACTTCTTCATAAGAATTACCCTGTGTGTAGCAACCCTGAAGTTCAGGACAAAATGCAAAATAGCCATCACTATCTCGTTCAACTATAACGGAAAACCTGCATGTATGCATTTCTGACCTCCTCCTGATGGGGTTAACCTTCGATAAATTATAACATAAACTTGACTGACGGGTGTCCGGGAAGATACGGAATTGTTAAGGCATGGAGTAAGGATTGTGAAGATATTTCTTCACAATTAAAGGGCAGCCCATCTTAATTGTTTGGTAATAAATACTGTTTTTTTATTGTACTTGACCAGTATCCCGACTACCTCACCACGACCAGGAGGATGAAAGTATACTTTTTCTCCAACACTGAACTCGAGCATTTCAGAGTGGACCCGCATTGACTCTATAAACTTTAACCTTTCCACCTCGATAATCTCGATTTGCTATACTATTTTCACTGTTTCCATCGATTAAGATGATGTTTATATAAATAACTTGCACTTTGATAATATGTTATTGCATCTGATGCATCCTTGTCTAAAGGAGCAATTTCTTTATATTTGATGCCGCGAAGACTCTGATTAACTATACTATACTCGTGAACACTCCTGTCTGGTTCCAATACAAGAAGCCTCCTGTTTCTTAAAAACCCCAATTTCTGGTAAGTTCCAATAAATGCTCTTTCATAAAACTTTTCATTAAGTATATTCTTGCCATAAAATTTACTTTCATAACTCCAGTTCATAATTGAAAAAAGAGTAGGCATAAGATCAATTTGGGAAGATAGTTTACTTATAGTATTTGGTTCTATAATATCTGGTGCATAAATTAAAAAAGGAATCTTATATCGCCAGGCAGGTAATGATGTTTTCCCGGCACTTCCTCCGTTATGGTCAGCTACAATAACAAAAATAGTATTTTTAAACCAAGGCCTGGATGCTGCATTTTTTAAGAATTTATCAATAGCATAATCTGTATATTTTACTCCTCCCGCTCTTCCCGTGTGTGAGGGTATATCTATTTTTCCATCAGGGTAGGTATATGGTCTATGATTGGAGGTTGTCATTATGTAGTTAAAGAATGGCTTCCCTTTTTTATATGATTTATCTGATTCTTTTAGTGCCTTGTTAAACAAATCTTCATCACATACTCCCCAAGCATTAGAAAATGTTATTTCATCTTTGGTCATATTCGTTCTATCAACAATATAAAAGCCGTTATGTGAAAAAAAATCATTCATATTATCAAAATAACCATATCCTGCATAAATAAATTTATTTTCATATCCTTTTTCTTTAAATACAAACCCCGAAGAAAACATATTATAGTTATCCGGTCTTTTAACAATACTTCTTCCAGGTGTTGGAGGAACAGATAAAGTAACAGCTTCCATCCCTCTAACCGTTCTTGTTCCTGTTGCATAAAAATTATCGAAAAATAGAGATTTCTTAGCCAGTTTATCTAAATACGGGGTTAAGTCCCTATTGTCGCCAAAAATCCCCATATATTCTGCACTAAGACTCTCAACCATAATCAACATAATATTATATTTTAATTCTTTGCCATCTTTATTTATAAACTGCGAGGAGTTATCATCGAATCCAGACAAGATCTTTAAATTAGACATTACAGTTTTTATATTCTCAGTCTTATAGAACTCATCATAGTCTAATGTATTATTTCTAAAGGCAGAGAATAGAGAATAAAGTCCATTTTTGGATAATTCATTGTCATATTGATTATTAGAGATATTTGCTAAAGATTGCTTATCAAGTATATTAAAAAACAAGACAGGTAAAACAATCAAAACTGCTACAACTTTCAATCGTTGCAGATAACCTTGAGTAGAATCAAATGCAAAATCAAGAATAGATGTTTTTTTATAAATAAAATAAAAAGTAATAGAACTAATTATAAAAACGATGGTAAGAAGCAATGGGATTGGATATGATTCAAGGATATTATTTATGACCTCATGCGTATATACAAGATAATCAACAGCAATAAAATTAAACCTTTTTCCAAACTCATCCCAAAAGAACCATTCTGAAAAACCATTAAAAACGAGTAGATTAATCTGAATAAACAAAAACAGCCAGATTATGTATTTATGAAATTTGTTGTTAAATAACTTATTGGGCATCAAAGCAATATATAGCGCAAAAGGTGCTACAAAATACATAGCCGCAACAAAATCATAAATTAATCCCACTAAAAACAGTTTTATTAGTACAAATATTCCAAAATCAACCTGATCAAAATCGGCAAACAGTAATATTATTCTTGAGGTAAAGCTAATAGCGATAAATATCACTATTAGCAAAGTTACTAAAGCAAAGCGATTTTTTATATATTTTGACATGTATTCCCTTTTGTGTATAATGCGGAATTGAGCTGCAATACCGTAAGTGTTGTCAGCTCCAACGATTGGTATACGCCCGGCACGGACATGAGCTAATGGGGTGACCTGTATGCGTGCAACGCACAGGCAGGAAGTCTCCTGCCGTTAGAGCAGACGTTATAATTTTAAATATAATTATTTGGTAACAACTTACTTCTTTGGGTGGATTTCAATTACGTTGCCTGAATTCCTGTTTTTTTGCATTGATTCTTTTGTCTTTTCAAGCAAAAGAGGAGACACATTCCATCTCGATAACCTCGATTTTCTGATGATTGTTACATATAACCGATACCGGTAATTGTACAGTTTTTGTATGTTTTCAAAGTATACACCATTAAAATCTTAATTGACAACACGGATATCATGATATTTGTAATGATTTCCGGCAGTTGAAATGTATTTTGGTCATATGTTAGTATTCGGTTATGGAGGCAATTGCCGAAAAGACTGTAGAGACTCTCTATGATTTGTGCAACATCATTTGATGAATTATAACTCCAGGCCGGCAATCAGTGTCCTGATTACTCTCGCATTTACGTTGCTGCTCCTCTCCTGTACATCTTCAAACCGTCTTCAGGGATATGTCTATTACAGATTGAAAGCCTCCCCCTCCACCCTTGATCCGGCACTGATTTCAGATGTTGCCAGTGCCACAATTGCTGCCAAACTCTTTAACGGGCTTGTCAGGTTAAAGGGTAATCTCGAGATCGCCCCTGACATTGCACAGAAATGGAGTATTTCAAAGAATGGTCTGAGATATACTTTTTTCCTGAAAAAGGGAGTACAATTCCCTAACGGTCGTGAGGTGAGGGCCCGGGATTTCAAGTATTCCTTTGAACGTGTGCTTAATCCTGCAACAAAATCACCAAACACATGGGTATTTGACAAGGTTGAAGGGGTAAGGGAATTTTTAGAGGGCAGGGCAGGGGAGGTTAAGGGTTTTAAGGTAAAGAGTGATTACGTATTTGAGATTATCCTAAAAAAACCCTTCTCCCCGTTTCTGAGTATGCTTACCATGACCCCTGCCTATGTTGTTCCCCGGGAAGAGGTGGAAAAGTGGGGCGTTGATTTTTCAAGCCATCCTTCAGGCACCGGCCCCTTTACCTTAAAGGAATGGCTGCCTGACAGGGAGCTGCTGCTGGCAAGAAGGACCGATTACTTTGACGGCAACAGCAGGGTCAGGGGGATTGCTTACAGGATAATCGCCGAGGACCTGACTGCTGTTACTGAATTTGAACTGGGCAATATAGATGTCATTGCATTGCCTGCATCGGCATATTCGAGGTTTAAGAATGACAGAAAATGGAGCAGATATATCATATCCCGTGAAGGACTGAATACCTACTACCTTGGACTGAACTCATCAAGGCCACCATTTAATGACCCTGAACTCAGAAGGGCGGTTTCATATGCAATAGACAGGGAGAAGATTTTAAATACCTTCTATGAAGGCCGGGGCAAGCTGGCTGTGGGGCCTGTCCCTGACCTGCTCAGGAAATGGGATATAAAGACTCCGGTTCGGTATGATCCCAAACTGGCAGGGAAGATAATCCGGGACAAGGGTTTGAAGGGGATGAAGGTGGATATGTATGTGAGTGCGGACAAGGAGGTGGTGGACCTGGCAGAGATAATCCAGGCATATCTTGCCAGGGTTGGGATCAATGTTAATATAAAGCAGTTGGAGTGGAGCGCGTACAAAGAGGCGGTGAATAAAGGGGAACCTGATATGTTCTGGCTGAGCTGGTGGGCAGACTATCCTGACCCTGAAAACTTTCTCTTTCCCCTGTTTCACTCCAGGAATATCGGGGCGGGAGGTAACAGGGTAAGGTATATCAACAAAGAGGTTGACTCACTGATTGAAAAGGGGCAGTATTCAGTTAATGAAAAGAAGAGGGATTACTTTTATCAAAAGGCTGAAGAGATTATAATAAAAGACTCCCCCTGGGTATTTTTCTGGCATAAGACCGATTATGTAATAACGCAGCCGTGGATAAGGGGCTGCAGGGTGTATCCTGTTTACAGCATGGATAAGGGGATGGAAATAAAGACTGATTTAGCTGTGAATTAACACAAATGGGCACGAATTAAAGGATTAGGATTCATGGGAAAGACAAGACAGAAGACTTTTGGCCGCAGATTTACGCAGATAAACACAGATTTTTCAGGATTTTTAAAATATTAAGTTCCTAACAAATATCTGCGCCTATCTGTGAAAATCTGCGGCGGAAAATTTTTTAAAGGAGGCTTTGCTATCAAGGGTTACATTTTAAAGAGGCTTATACTCCTGGTTCCCCTGATGTTTGCAATCACACTGTTTGCCTTTTTCCTGCTCAAGGCGCTTCCGGGAGACCCGGTGCTGGGGCTTGTGGGAGAGCGGGCCAGCCCGGAGATAATTGAAAGCATAAGGAAAGAGATGGGCACTGACAAGGGTTTTGTTAGCCAGTATATAGGTTATCTGAAGCTGCTGCTTAAGGGAGACCTTGGCAGGTCTTATTACACCAACAGGGATGTACTGACGGATATATCTCTGAAATTCCCCAATACCATGATGCTTGCCTTTGCCGCCATGCTTGTATCCGTTCCCTTAGGTATAGCCCTCGGATTCCTGTCTGCCCTGTCAGCCAACAGGAGGTCACGATTCCTTGAAAAACTTATTGATACCATCTCAATCTCCGGATTGAGTATTCCCGTGTTCTGGAGTGCAATAATCATCATGATGATCTTCAGCCTTAAATTAAAACTCTTTCCTCCCTCAGGTACGGGGGATATAAGGTTTCTGGTCCTTCCTGCGGTTGTCCTTGCCATACCTGCTACGGCAACGCTGGCAAGGGTCACAAAGACGACCGTAATAGATATACTGAAGATGCCCTATATAACCACAGCGAGGTCAAAGGGGCTGTCTTTAACGAGAATAAACCTGATTCATGTACTGAGAAATGCCATTATCCCCATAGTCACCATTATCGGCCTTGATTTCGGCAGCTATCTAAACGGTGCAGTTGTTACCGAGACCATATTCGGCTGGGACGGCCTGGGCAGGTTTACCATGGAAGGGATAATAAAGAGGGATTATCCGGTGATAATGGGATGCATAATTGTCGGTACCGTGGTTTTCGTTATTGTAAATCTGATTACCGATGTAATCTATCAATACCTTGACCCGAGGATAAGGCTCAATGTCAAAAAGGGGTAAGCTGTCCATAATTATCGTTGCCGGCTTTTTTATTGTCTCGCTCCTTGCACCCTTTCTGCCGATTAATGACCCATACAGGATTGACCTTGATTCAATAAAGAGGCCTCCGGGCATTGATCATCCCTTTGGAACGGATAATAAGGGCAGGGACATATTTGCAAGGGTGGTTTACGGAGGAAAAATATCGATTGGTGTTGCCATGATTGCAGCGTTCATATCCGCACTAATCGGTTTTACTCTCGGCCTGACGTCAGGATATTACGGGGGTGTCATTGACAGTGTTGTAATGACTGTGGTGGACTTTTTTCTCTCTTTCCCCTCCCTGCTGCTCGCCATAGCCATCTCCATAATCCTGCCGCCGGGTATCTATACAGTAATGATAGCCCTGTCAGTAGTCGGATGGACGTCATTTGCAAGGTTGATAAGGGGGCATGTGTTGACGATTAAGGATATGCCCTTTGTTGATGCTGCAAGGGCGATCGGGTGCAGTGATTTAAGGATACTGCTGCTGCATATTGCTCCCCTCTGTATACCTCTGGCCCTGGTGCTGATGGGCATAAAGCTTGGCGGATATATCCTTACCGAGGCAACCCTGAGCTTTCTGGGCCTTGGTGCACAGCCTCCAACCCCCACATGGGGATACATGGTCAGTGCAAACAGGGCATATATCCTTTCGGCACCGTGGATGGTACTCTATCCCGGGCTGGCCATATCAATAACAGCCTTCTGCTTTAATATGCTTGGGGAGTCCTTGAGGGAAAAATACGAGTTCAAGACCGATATTCATTAACTTTCCGGTTTACCATAGTCCTGCCATACAAGGGTAACCACTACCTCGGACCGAAATTCAGGCTTCACCGCTATTCTTATTTTACTTTCCCCGAATCGTCAATAGTCAATCGAAAATCGTCAATCCATTTCACCGTCTATTATTTTACAGTTTTCCTCAATCTCTTTTTTATTCATCATGCCGATTATTAGTGAGTCGACAAAGGGCAGGTCCCTTACATACTCCACTGCCTCTCTTGCCTGCCCTCTGAGTTGACCCTCGGCTATCACTTTCATGCCAACAACCCCTTTTGACAGGGAATGAATCTTTTTAGCCGTCTCCTCAACCTCTTTACGGTCATCAGGAGGTATCAGTAATGATTCGGGTTTGGGCCGGAAGACTGCCTGTATCCTTTTGGGCAGAAGCCCTGCTGTCTTTTTAACCCACGCTATTGAGGCGACTTGATCATAAAGTCCGAGTTTGCCGGCATCCATATTGAGTCCGGCAAGGTTTATCCTTACCCATACTGCATCGATTTCGGGAATTCCCGCAACAGCCTTTAATGCACCCAATCCATGAGAGGACATGCCTACTGCCCGAACCCTGCCTTGCTCTTTAAGTTCAAGCAGTGCATCAAGTGCGCCTGCCCGTGCCTTTAATTCATTCTCTGTCCTTACTGCGTGGAGCAGGCAGACATCAATATAGTCAACGCCGAGGTCTCTGAGGGAGGTGTTAAAATCCCTGAGTGTATCTTTTGCGCTGCAGCCCGTCAATTTCGTCGATATCACAACATCGGAGCGTTTGACCTGTCTTAATGCCTCTCTGACATGGGGATGAGTCCTGTACTGAAATGCCGTGTCCCAGAAATTAATGCCCTGCTCAAAGGCAAAGAGGAGGAGTCCGGCCAACTCCCCGGTCGTCATTAATGCCTGTGCACAATGTCCTGACGGATGTGCTGTCCCGGTTCCTATGCCGAGCCTTGAGACCTCAATGCCTGTTTTTCCAAGCCTGACTCTTTCCATATTCCCTCCAGAGCAGCCATAGAGTCATGAAAAAGGTTCTTTTCATAATTCCCTCCAGACCTGCCGGACTCTGAATCCTTAATCCCGGCACCCCATTATATGGCTTTTAACCCGCCTACTGTAATATAATCCATATATGTTAAAAATAGCACCTGAAGGCTGGCCCTTTGTGGCTGTCACGGCTCTTCTCACAGTAATCATCTACCTGATATGGCAGCCCTGGACAGCTGTGTTGCCGCTGATACTCTTCCTCTTCATGCTCTACTTCTTCAGGGACCCTGAGAGGACGATTCCTGAGGAAAAAGATATATTTGTCTCTCCTGCAGACGGTAAGGTAATACTTGTAAAGGACACACTGGAAGAAGAGTATATTAAGGACAAGGTCAAACAGATCAGCATATTTATGTCTCCATTTAATGTCCATGTCAACAGGGCGCCCTGTGATGGCACGGTTGAGAAGGTAAAACATACCCCTGGCGGATTCAGTGCGGCATACACTGATGAGGCATCCCTCAGCAATGAAAACATAGCCATGCTTCTCAACACAAAGTATGGCAGGGTGCTGGTCAGGCAGGTTGCAGGTCTTATCGCCAGACGGGCCATCTGCAGGGTCAGCCCGGGCGATACCCTGAAGAGGGGACAGCGATACGGTATGATTAAATTCAGCTCAAGAGTTGATCTCTATCTGCCGGTAGCTGTGCAGGTAGAGGTAAGCGTAGGCCAGAAAGTCCGGGCCGGTGAAACAATAGTGGCCAGGAAATAAAAAAATAAAATTAAACCGGACGCTATTCTGCGTCCGGCGAAAGGATGTTTTCAGATGAAAAAAGGTGTTTACCTACTCCCCAACGGGCTTACCCTGAGTGGTATGTTCTTTGGGTTTTATGCAGTGCTCTCTGCACTTAACGGTGATTATGTCAGGGCAGCCTGGGCAATACTGATTGCCACTGTCTTTGACGGTCTTGACGGCTGGGTGGCAAGGCTCACAAACAGTACCACCAGGTTTGGGGTGGAGCTTGATTCCCTGAGTGACCTTGTTGCATTTGGTGTTGCCCCTGCCATTTTGCTCTATACATGGTCACTAAACCCCTTTGGCCGTGTTGGAGCAGCAGCAGCCTTTCTCTTTGTTGCATGCGGTGCACTGAGGCTTGCACGTTATAATATCCAGATGGGCTCGGCAGAAAAACGCTCATTTACAGGCATGCCCATCCCTGCTGCAGGAGTCATAATCGCAACGCTTGTCATCTTTTACGAAAGTATTACCGAAGACAGACCTGAGAAGAGCATCCTGATACTCCTGCTCACGGTTGTCCTCGCAATTCTGATGATCAGTACGATGAGATTTCACGGCGCAAAGGAGATTGACTTTAAAAAGAGGAAGCCCTTCTGGGTCCTTGTCATATTTGTGATCCTTATTGTTGTTACTGTTGTCCACCCGCCGGTTGCGCTCTTTTCCTTTGCAATGGTCTATCTCTTTTGGGGTATAATAGAGAACGCGTACCTGTTATACAAAAAGAAGAAAAGGGTCAGGAATCCGGATAAAAGAGCTGCTGCCTGACACCTGTTTTGTCACCAGCACTAAAAGGAATTTAAGGATTATGAGATACATAAAGATTTTTGATACAACCCTCAGAGACGGCGAGCAATCACCGGGTGCCTCGATGAATGTAGAGGAAAAGCTCCATGTTGCCCGTCAGCTGGCAAGATTAAATGTTGATGTGATAGAGGCCGGTTTTCCTGTTGCCTCACCAGGAGACTTTGAGGCCGTAAGACGAATTGCAGAAGAGATAAAGGGAGTCACTGTTGCAGGGCTTGCCAGGACAAAGGACATAGATATCGAGCGGGCGGCAGAGGCGATAAAACCTGCGGAGTCCGGCAGGATACATACATTTCTTGCCACCTCTGACATTCACCTGAAGTATAAACTCCGCATGAGCAGGGAAGAGGTTTTGAATGCAGCCGTAGGTGCAGTGAAGAAGGCAAGGGGGGTTACGGATGATGTGGAGTTCTCTGCTGAGGATGCCACAAGGAGTGACAGGGATTTCCTCTGCAGGGTTATAGAAGAGGTTATAAAGGCAGGGGCGACAACCGTGAATATCCCTGACACCGTAGGTTATACCATACCCCAGGAATTTGGCGAGCTGATAGAGTATCTGATGAACAGGGTGCCGAATATTGATAAGGCGGTAATCTCTGTGCATTGTCATAATGACCTTGGCCTTGCAGTAGCCAACTCACTGACTGCCGTCCTTAAAGGGGCCGGCCAGGTTGAGTGCACATTGAACGGAATTGGCGAGCGGGCTGGAAATGCGGCGCTGGAAGAGGTGGTAATGGCCATCAAGACAAGGCCGAAGTTCTTTAATGCAGAGACCGGAATAGTTACTGAGGAGATATACAAGACGAGCCGTCTTGTCTCAAAGATTACAGGTGTGGTCGTACAGCCGAACAAAGCCATAGTCGGTGCCAATGCCTTTGCCCATGAAGCCGGAATTCACCAGGACGGAGTCCTCAAGGAGCGTTCAACCTATGAGATTATGAAGCCCGAAACGGTCGGGATACCGCAGAGCAAGTTAGTCCTTGGCAAGCACTCGGGCAGGCATGCCTTTAAGGAGAGGCTCAGGGAGCTTGGTTATGAACTGGGTGATGAAGAGCTCAACAAGGCTTTTGAGAGATTCAAGCGTCTGTGTGACCAGAAGAAATATATATTTGACGAGGATATCGAGACCCTTGTATCTGAAGAGGTAAAAAAGGTTCCCGAGGTCTTCAGCCTTATGGACCTGAGGGTCTCAAGCGGCACGTCGGTCAAGCCGACTGCCACAGTCCGTCTGAAGGTCAGGGACGAGGTTGTTGAGCGTACCGAGGAAGGTGACGGACCTGTTGATGCCACCTACTGTGCCATTGCAAGGATTACAGAGACAAAGAGCCATCTCGATAAGTTCGAGATAAAGGGCATAACAGGGGGCACTGATGCGCTTGGTGAGGTCATGGTGACCCTTGAGGAGGATGGCCATACGGTCAGGGGGTACGGGTCTGATACGGACATCATTGTTGCTGCTGCAAAGGCATATATTAATGCCCTGAACAAGCTTGAAGGCAGAAAGAGGGAGCCTCAAAAGGGAATCTAATTGAAAAAATAAAGAATAATCCGCAGATTACACAGATTAACGCAGATTAGAAAGATTAAAAAGGGTTTATAGAGGGACTAAAATTATAAAAATCTGCGAAATTTGTGTAATCTGCGGATTAGATATGTTTATAAGTATTAGAGTTTTTATTTTGATGGAGGAATGGATGACTATTACTGAAAAGATACTTGCTGCACATGCCGGGAAAAAAGAGGTCTCGCCTGGAGAGTTGATAAATGCAAGGGTGGACCTTATACTTGCAAACGATATAACTGCGCCTATTGCCATAAAGGAGTTTAGGAAGATCGGAGCTGAAAAGGTCTTTAATTCTGAGCGGGTGGCCTTTATTCCTGACCACTTTGCCCCTCAAAAGGATATAAAGGCTGCTGAGCAATGCAGGATGTTGAAGCTTTTTTCAAGAGAGCAGGGGCTTAAGCTCTATTTTGAGGTTGGCAGGATGGGGGTTGAACATGCCCTGCTTCCGGAGCAGGGTCATGTGGTTCCCGGTGATCTTGTAATAGGAGCCGACAGCCATACGTGCACATACGGCGCCCTTGGTGCCTTCTCTACCGGCGTTGGCTCTACCGACGTTGCAGCTTCCATGGCAACCGGTGAGTGCTGGTTCAAGGTACCGGAAAGCATGAAGTTTATCTATTACGGAAGCCTCGGGAAATGGGTCAGCGGTAAGGACCTCATACTCCATACAATCGGAGATATTGGTGTGGATGGCGCCCTTTACAGGGCCATGGAGTTTGAGGGAGAGACGATAAGGGCACTGCCGATGTACGGCAGGCTCACCATGTGTAATATGGCTATAGAGGCCGGAGGAAAGAGCGGAATAATCGTCCCTGACGATATAACAGAGGCATATGTGAAGGAGCGGGCCAGAAGGGAGTATAAGTTCTATCAGTCCGACCCTGATGCAGTATATGTGGAGACCAGGGAATATGACTGCTCAACGATTGAACCCCTGGTCGCCTGTCCCCATCTGCCCTCTAATGTAAAACCTGCCAGGGAGCTGACCGATATTGCCATTGATCAGGTTGTTATAGGTTCATGTACTAACGGACGCATTGAGGACCTCAGGGAGGCCGCAGAGGTAATATGGGGCAGGAAGGTTAATCCCAATGTTCGTATGATCGTTATCCCGGCAACGCAGGCCATCTACAAGCAGGCCCTGAAGGAGGGGTTGATAGAGGTCTTTATTGATGCTGAAGCCGTAGTATCAACCCCGACGTGCGGTCCATGTCTCGGGGGTCATATGGGTATACTTGCAAAGGGGGAGAGGGCTGTTGCCACAACAAACAGAAACTTTGTGGGAAGGATGGGAGACCCTGAAAGTGAGGTCTATCTCTCGAACCCTGCAGTGGCTGCTGCAACGGCCGTACTTGGCAGGATCGGATTACCTGAGGAGGTAGGTCTTTAAAATAGCACTTTATCCACGCAATAGTTCCAATCTAATGCCCAAATCCAGCAATAAGTCGTAATTTCTTCATTTATTGCTCCCCATCTTAAAGAAAGAGCTATGCATCTGGCGATTACAGAGGGTGGGTGGACTTGATTATCTCCGACGTAACCCTTACAATAAACTATATAGAGTCTGTGCCTAAATTGCAGTCACTTGTTCGTTTTCATACAAGGACTCTGATTACAGTGATTCCAGTTTGTTCGAGGATGTCACACCGAACATAAACCGGGAAGGAGAATAACTTTTGACAGAAAACATACCCCTGAAAAAGAGCGATGCCTTTCTCTGCAATTTTGTAATGGAACCCCTTTTAGTGATAAACAGGGCTGGAAGGGTTATCGCTTTCAACAAGGCCTTTACGGAGATCCTTGGAGGAAAGGAAGCATCCATAAAAGGCAAGGATTTCAGGGAGATAGAGGAATTAGCAAGTTTCTGGCCCTCTGTGCAACATTGTCTGAATACGTGTGAAGACATTAAGGACAGGTTGCGCATCGGTGAGATTGAGTATGAAGTCACAATACATCCTGCCACTTCAATTGATGGCAAGGAGATTCTGAGTCTGCTCTTCTATGACGTATCACATTATCTGACAGTAGAAAAGGAGCTTGTAAAACGTAATCGCGAGCTAATGGTTATTAATACACTTTCAGGTGCATTTATATCCTCATATGATATTGACAGGGTCTTTAATGACCTTCTTGAGAAGGTATTGATGATAACCGACTTCAGTGTAGGATGGATAATGTTGACCGACAACAGTGGTCTCATACTCAAGAGTCATGCAGGGGTTTCCCTGAATTTCCTGAAGCAGTTAAATGAAGGCAAGCTTGATGAGTTTGTCTGGTCAATACTGGATGCTGCAGAGCCGTTATATATACTTGAAAAGGATCAGGTCAAGAACTTTCATCATCTGAAAAAAGAGGGGGTTGTCTTCATGGGAGCAATACCTCTGAAGGTATCAAATTCGATATCCGGCATGCTCTTTCTTGCCAGCAGGTCTGAAAGGGTTTTTGACTTTGACCTTGCATCCATGATGGCCCTTGTGGGTAACCAGATATCCCTGATAGTGGAGAAGATCAGACTTTTTGAGGAGACAAGAAGGCTCTCTATAACTGATGACCTGACCGGTCTTTATAATGTGAGATTCTTTTACCGTTCCCTTGAGTCGGAACTTGCAAGGGCAAGGCGGTATCAGGATGCCTTTTGCCTTGTTATCTTTGACATTGATGACTTCAAGCTAATAAATGATACTTATGGTCACCAGGTTGGAGATGATGTCCTGAGAGAGGTGGCTGAGATTATCCTGAACTCAGCGAGGAAAACCGATATTGTTGCAAGATACGGCGGAGAAGAGTTTGTTATCATCCTTCCAAGAACATCCAAGACAGAGGCCCTTCTTCTTGCTGACAGGATCAGGGAGCGGGTGGAGGAAAATGTCTTCAATAAAAATAATACTGTAAAGATACATATAACCGTAAGTGGCGGTATATCAGGTTTTCCGGAAGATGGTAAATCTGCTAAAGACCTCTTGTATACCGCTGATATGGCGCTTTATCGTGCCAAGGGATCAGGAAAAAAACAGGTCGTCTGCCACTCATCTGAAACCTCATGAATTTTCATCCAGGTATCTTCGTTCATCTGTTATAATATCACATGATTCAGGTGTTTAAAAGACCGGAAAGCCTCAAGGATGTGCCTTTCAGGTTCTGTCCAGGATGTGGGCATAGTATAGTGCACCGTCTTGTTGCCGAGTGCATTGACGAACTCGGGATAAGGGAAAGGACCATAGGCACAGCACCTGTTGGTTGTGCCGTTTTTGCCTATGATTATTTTAATTTTGACGTAATAGAATGCGCACATGGAAGACCTCCTGCAGTCGCTACAGCCTTAAAAAGGGTGATGCCCGACAAGGTTGTCTTTTCCTACCAGGGAGACGGAGATCTTGCCTCTATAGGATTGGGAGAGATTGTCCATGCTGCCAACAGGGGTGAAAACCTCTCCGTCTTTTTTATAAATAATGCCACATATGGTATGACCGGCGGGCAGATGGCCCCCACTACACTGCTGGGACAAAAGACTACAACCACTCCTGCCGGGCGTGACCCGAAGAGCGAGGGGTATCCCCTTCCCATGGCCGAGATACTTGCGACCATTGAGGGTTCTGTTTTTATAGCCAGGACAGCCATTGACGGAATAAAGGGCATAAAAGAGACCAGGAAATTAATAAAAAGATCCTTTCAATATCAGTTGGAAGGCAAGGGGTTCAGCATGATCGAGATTTTATCTCCATGTCCGACTGTCTGGAAAAAAACCCCCGTGGAATCACTGCGGTGGTTAGCCAGCCAGATGGAATTAGTTTACAGGACAGGGATATTAATAGACAGGTGCCGGGAGTTACAGGATTGGAAAAAAGTATAATCATTTCAGGCTCCGGTGGACAGGGTATACTCTTGTTCGGCCGGCTGATTGCACACACACTAATGATCGAGGGTAAAAATGTCACCTATTTCCCATCCTATGGGGCCGAGATCAGAGGAGGAACTGCTAATTGTAGTGTAATAGTATCCGATGATTTAATTGGTTCTCCGTTGGTCATGAATCCTGATATTTTGATTGTTTTTAATTGTCCGTCCCTTGAGAGATTTCTGCCCAGGCTGAAAAGGGAAGGGGTTCTGTTCTATGATTCCTCTTTAATCACAAGTGATGGATGCGACAGGCTGTCTGTGGTCGATGAAACGTCTGACTTTCATTCTGTTGGAGTGGAGGCATCAGGGAAGGCTGCAGGGCTTGGCTCAATAAGGTATGCAAATATGGTGATGTTTGGTGCACTCCTCAGAAAAACCGTTATCTCAGACCTTTCCAGGGCTGAAAAGGGCCTCAGGGCACTGGTATCTGAAAGACACCTTGCACTTATTCCGGGAAATCTTGAGGCGATAAAAGTTGGTTATGAGTTATAAAAAGCCTGCAAACCGTAAATCCTTACGAATCAGAAAGGCCGCCACACGGGACGTAAGGGAGATACATCGTCTCGTTAATTCTTTTGCAAAGAGGGAACAGATGTTGCCGCGCTCACTCAACGAGATATATGAAACCCTCAGAGATCATATTGTATGTGAAGATGATGGTGGTGACGTAACAGGTGTTTGTGCATTACATATACTCTGGGAGGACCTTGCAGAAATAAGGTCCCTGGCTGTAAAGGCGGATGTCCAGAGGCAGGGCACAGGAAAAAGACTGGTAAAAAGCTGTATTTCTGAGGCAAAACGGCTCGGCATAGAACGCATCTTTGTTCTTACCTACAATCCTGATTTTTTCCGGTCCCTCGGGTTTGTCGATATAGACAAGTCGGAGTTACCGCAAAAAATATGGGGAGACTGTCTCAGATGTCATAAGTTTCCGGAGTGTGATGAGTTTGCCTTGATTAAGAAGGTGTGAGGTTTATTTTTATGTAGGATTTCTCTCTCAGTTTTTCAATGAGTTTCCTGAGATGTTTATTTACCTCTCTTTCCCTCAGAAGTCTCTCAATATCATCCCGGACATCGTCTATCAGGGTCTTTCCGAACCTTTGCCTGTTTTCATTATAGAACCTTTCGATCTCCTCCGGTGGAATCTTTATAAAGACCCTGACTTTTATATCAACATACTCTTTAATAAGTTCATCGTCTGATTTGCCGCGTAACCGTATCCTCTTTGCCTCCCTGAGCAGGAGCCTTCGGTTAATCAGGGCATTTATAGCCTCTTCTTCAGAAAGCCCGGGTGCTAACTTTTTGGCCTTTTCGGTGTATTGCATAAAATCCGTCAGGGTAATCGCCTCATCATCAATAAAGGCAACAACCCGGTCAATGAGCTCAGCAGATGAAGGTTGCAGGAATGCCGTCAGTATCAGTGTAAGTGTCAATGTCAGTGTTAGTAGTATAGTAATAATGTAGTTGCTGTATCTGGAACCCGCAACCCGCAACCCGCAACCCGCAATGCTGTCATCAGAATGCATGTCCAATACTGAAATGTACCTCTCCCGCACTTTCACCCTCCTTTCTGTCAAGTTTATGCCCATAGTCGATCCGTATGGGCCCAACTGGTGTCCTGTATCTTATACCCAGCCCGGCTGTATATCGAAAGGTCAGATTCATATCGACCGTTTTTGTCCATACATTTCCTCCGTCAAGAAATCCGACAATACTAAAACCCCTTCCAATATAAGTTCTCAGTTCAATATTGGACATCAGAAAGGCGTTTCCGCCGGTTGGTGTACCATCCTTACCCTTTGGTCCGAGGGTGTCCTGTTCAAAACCCCTCACAGTATTTCTCCCTCCGAGGAAGAATCTCTCAACAATGGGAAGTTCTCTTGTGTCAACAAATCCCTGTGCCGCTCCTCCTTTAACGGCAAGGGCAAGAGTAAATCGTCTTCCGAGTTTCCTGTAAGTACTTGCATGAATAGTCAATTTCACAAAATCCGTTTCTCCAAGGAGATAAGTACTCGCAAATTTCAGGGAGGCGCCAACCAATACCCCCCTGGTAGGGTCAAAAGGATTATCCCTGGTGTCATAGAGTGCACCGGGACGTATGCTGCTGATAGCGAGTGTGCCTTCGTCCTCCCTTGACAAGACAACATCCGGCTTTAAATCAAAGGTTTCGACAAGGGAAAAGTCATAAGCAATCTGTGCCTTCAGGTTATTGGTCAGGTTTTTTTCAAGTGATACCCCGGAGGAGTTTTTCTTCATCCTGTACCTGACCTCTCCGGTGTCGATACTCTTTTCCGTACGGGTCTCTCTGAGGAGGAAGGCGTTAAAGACGAAAGGTCTTCCAAGCAGATAGGGTTCATGATAGCCAAGAACAAATCTTTCCTTCAGCGTACTCAATTCCCCTCTCAGATGTATCCTCCTGTTCATCCCCCATAGATTCCTGTAACTTATGTCTATGGAGCCTCTCAAACCTTCATAGTCCTCGTAACCAAGACTGAATTCAACCACACCCGGATTGCGTTCACTAACGGTTATAACGATATCACGTTTGTTGTCCTTTTTATCAAGTAGCTTGATATCAATATCTTTAAAGAGCCCGAGACGATAAAGACGTTTTGTCCCTTCCAAAAGCAATTTGTAGTTAAAGGGTTCGCCTTCTTTATGAATGAACTCCCTTTCAATGACCTCGGTCCTTGTGAACATGTTACCCCTGACTATTGTTTTACCGAAATATTCCTTTTCACCTTCCGTAATCCTGAATATGACTTTCACTGACTGTCCTGATGTCATGGCATCAACAGAGACATTTATATCTGTAAAACCCTGTTCCTTATAACTGTCGGTCAAACGCTTTTTTGCATTTATTATGTCCAGTTCATTGTAGGGGGCATTCCTTTTAATGTTTAAAATCCTGTAGATCTCTTTATCAGTAAAAAAGGCGTTGCCTTTGGCTATGACCTCACCAATCCGGAACCGCGGCCCCTCGTTCAGGGTAAAGTTTATATCCACTGTTCCTGTTTCCTCGGATATATTGACAGCAGTATCCTCAATCTTTGCATTCAGATAACCCAGCGCCCTGTAAAGTCCTGTTATGGTTTCAGCGTCCGGCTCTAAAAGGTCAGGATTATAGGGGGACCCCTCTTTCAGGCTTATAACATTTTTAAGCATCTTTTCACTGATGGAGTTGTTCTTGAATTCTATCTTCTGTATCTTATATGCTTTCCCTTCGTAAATAAAAAAGGTAAGGGAAATGGTCTTCTCATCCTCAGTCCTTAAAGGTGCAACCTGGGCATAAATAAATCCCTTCTGATGGTAAAGAGAGAGTATTTTTGCCGAGACTTCTTCAATTAACTCATCCTCAATCTCCTCTGCTTCACTGAAGGGCATTATCTTCAGAAGTTTTGATGTGCTTATCTCCGTATTTCCGTTTATCTCAATCTTCAATCTCTTGCCAGGAGAAACAAGAACTGTAAGAAGACCCTCGGAAAACGTAAAGGGGCCGACTATTGGATTAAGATAGCCCTTTGACTTCAGGTATTCCCTGATTCTCTCCAGGTCTTTTTTTATCTTTTCAACGTTATATATATCACCTGATTCAATGTACATCTTCTGCCGCAGCCATTGATCAGCACCCTTGATCTCAATCCTCTGGATAACGAGGGGCTCACCCTCATTGACTTTTATTTTTATAATCGTCCTGTAAGGTTTTGGAGCTTTTTCCACAGTCAACGATAGTGATGCCTCCGGAAACCCAATCAGTCCGAGGGAGTTCTTGAGTTCTTTCCTGGCTTTCTCAATAAGGTCATAGCGCATTATACCGTCCTCTTTCAGGATAAACATCTTTTTTATCTCCCTGCCTGAAAGGTATCGGTTGCCGGAGACCTTTATTTTATAAATGTATTCGCGTTCCCTGACCTGAATGAGAAGGGTCTTTCCCGGTGCATAACTGACTGCAATATCCTCAAATATACCCTTTCTGAATGCCCTCTTTATCCCCTCACTTATTGTCCCCCTGGCTATCAATCCCCGACGGATATTCATCAAATAGAGGAGTTCATCTTTTGTGCATGAGGCAAGTCCCTTTATGATGATCTTCTCTGCAAGGAAACCCTCTGCGGCCTGAACCTTCAAAGGAAGAGTCAGAAAAGACGGAACCATCACAAGGACAAACAGCAGACAGCAGGCACTACGCACCAATTTTCTTACCCGGGTTTCTGCCGTCATCTGAACTCCACCCTGAACTTTATATCAGCGCCGATGGTTCCGAGCTCATCCCGTTCCCCAACAAGTGATATATTGTCACTCAGAAAAAACTCCACTCTCAGGGATTGTTCAGGGGCATTGCCTAACGATGTTGTATATGTCACATATAGCCTGTCCGTAAGAAGCCTCTTTGAGACCGTAATCTTTGGTCCTATTGTGCCCGTGATTTCAGAGACGTAAGGTTCTACCTGTATCCTGTCAAAGCCTGTAATGTTTCTCAGTCTCTCTTCAAGTGTTTCCTGAAGTTTTCCCGTCAGAAAAGATGCAGCCTCGGAAGCGCCGATTCCGCCTTCAAATCCCTTCAGCTTGGTGCCAAGCTCTCCCACGGTCAGGAGGCTCAGGATGTCTATCTCATCAAGCATAGGTTCAGAAGAGAGGGAGAGGTTAAACTGTTCCGCATATCCCTCCAGGGAGAGATGTATCTGATAGTCCTTTACCCTTGTACTGGCAACGATATCAAAAAACGGGTTTATCCTCGCCGGGTCGGTAAAGTCGGCACTGGCATTTATTATGGTGAATTCATTATTCCTGAAGAATATCTTTCCCCCTTTCAGCTCTACCCGTCCTATCAGGGAGGGGTTCTTCAATGTGCCCAATATCACAAGGTCGATCCTTGCAGGGGCCGTTGCAAGATTATTGTCTATTATTATATCCTCATCACCATAAAGGTTGATATTAAGTTCAATGGTATCGAGAAGACCGTACTGCTTTTTTTGCAGGGCAGGTTTTTTTGCACTGAGGATCCAGCTTCTCCATTCAATATTCCTTGTATATCTGCCCTTCAGCACCCTCAGATCTCCAATCAGGTATATACCCTCCTGTTTTTTTGCCAGTACCAGGTCTCCCGAGAGCTTGAAAGAGACCCCTTCCTCGAGGTATAAGTTGATGTTTTTTACAACACCTTCAAGATGATAATTCCTGAGTTTCAGACCCTTTAGCTGACCAACGCCCCTTATCCTTATGTTTCCGGATGCAAACCTGCCTGACAGGGTATCAAGGACGATCCTGTTTTCATCAATATAAATATATCCCTTTATGGAAGAGAACCTGTTAGGGATTCCCGTTACAGCAAGTGAAGTCTCCTCAATTGAGAGCCCCCCGCTAATTACGGGATCAAGCCACTTGCCCCTTATGGCAAGGACAAAGTCGGAATAGCCCCTTATATATTCCAGCCCGGATATGAATCCCTCTAATGGACTGAGATATGCCCTTCCATTTATTGTCATGTCATATCCCTTCTCAAGGTCGAGGTTGCCGTTTATGCTGAGTGCAGCAAGTCCTGTCCTCAGGCTGAAAGAGTTGAATTCAATCTTTGAACCATCAATTGTCAGCATAATATCTTCCGTATTTGTGAAGTTCTGCCCATAGAGATTAAGTTTCAGACTCTTTAACAGTACTCTGCCCATCACAGAGCGGGAAGTTCCCGAAAGGTTTATCTCCCCTCGCAGGGAGAGGAATAGATCCTCCGGAATATCCTTTGAGAAGACATCCTTCGAAAACAAAAGGATTAAATCATCATATAACCCTTCCTTAACATCTATCCTGGCCCTCCATGGCAGCTCACCGGACATAGCCATGCTCCCGGCAATTGAGACCTGTTTCCTGAATAACCTGACCTCGAGGGTGAGCTCCCGGTTCTTAAGTCTCAGATGAATATCACCTAAATCTGATTGAATGGAAGGCTCTGTGTCTTTTCCGGTTGCACCACGGTCAGTGATCACCTCTATCATTCCATTGAATTCTCCCTCAGGAGACTTTAATGAACCACTCACCTTCAGGTCACCCCTGAGACGTAATCCCCGAGGTAGTTTACCGGCAATATCATTAGAAACAAGGGAGAGCGTAAATTCATCGCTCTTTATAACGCCGGTGCTTGAGATGAAGAATGAGCCTTTTAAAAAAGAGGTGCCTTTTGTAAATACAAGGTTTGAGAGGTTAAACCCGCTGCGGCTGTATTTGAAGTCTGTTTTCATATCTGCATAAATACTTTTTATTTTCAGTTCTTCGGTCTCTGCATGGCCATCCAGAATCACGTTATTTAAAGGTCCGGTAATCCTGAAATCACCGGATAATATACCTTCTGCCTCATCTGTTATCTCAGGAAATCCTTGATCCTCCATGGGTGCCGACTTCAGTGCAATCCACTTCTTAAGGTTGTCAAGGTGTAGTCGCGAAAAAGTGCCGGAGAGAGAGAACTCCGGCTTATCGAAGGTAAACAGTTCAGATTCAAGGGTCTTTACCGTGCCCATTAAAGTATATGCTGTATCCTTCAGCTTCCCCTCAAGGCTGTTAATTGTCAACCCCCTCTTTCTGTATGATATAAGGGCATCAAGACATCCCAGAGGCCGGTTCAGATAGAAGAAGTTGCACAGGCTTGCGTTACCTGAAATTACCGGGTCTTCGATCAACCCTGTAACATTGCCCTCAAACTGTCCGGTTCCCTTTATTATTCCCTCTTTATAATATACTTCGTTAAGGTTTTCTGTTGAAGCAAGGGCCTTCAGTCTGAGTATTCCTTTCCCGAAATCCAGGAATCCTTCAGTGGCAAGCCTGGTCCTGGAAGATGATGCCTTAATGTCTGTTAGTGTAAGCACATGACCTTTCATACGGAAGGAACCACTTGCCTTTTTTATCTTTTTAAGAAACGACGTCTCGGATGACTTGCCGTTGACACCTCTATTCCGGTCTGTTTGAAATGCCCTGTATTGAAAAGTGCCCCATGGTTCAAAAGCCCGTCCCTCTGATTGCAGCAAACCTGTAACACTGCCTGGTGGTAATCCGGGGTCCCATTTGATCAGTTTCAATATGTTGTGGCTGTCAAGGGATTCCGCCTGAACCTTCAGTGTAAATCTTGTTGGTCTTGAGAGGTAGATATTAACCCCTACAGCAGCACTCCCGTTATAGGCACTGACTTTGCCATCGTAAAACTGCAGCACCTTTTCCTTATAAAGAAGCCTGCACCTCACACTGTCAACATCAATGCCGTATATATGCCCCTCCTTCATCTCAGCCCTGAGTAGTGCTACGGGATTTATTGCAGGACCCTTTACAGTACCCGAAAAGCCGGCAAGCCCCTGCAGAGGAACATTTTCTTTAAGAAGCTCCATAAGGGTTTCAAGATATATACTGCCCTTTACGTCAAGGTTAAAGGATAACCCTTGCAGAAAAGACAGGACAGGGGCAGGATTTTCGGGTTTCTTGGTTTTATTGACGGCTCCGGCCTTCCACCGAACCTCTCCACTTGCAGTTATGCTGCCCGTGCTATCTTTTTTGAGTAAAAATATATCTGATAATGTCTCTATTGATACATCTGTTCTTATCGTACCTTCGAAGACGTTGTTCTCCAGTTGTCCTTTCAGGTTTAGGAAAGAGTCTCCGCTTTTAAACTCAAGGGTTTTTAACCGGACGCTGTTATCTGAAAGTGATAACAGCATATGCAGGTTTCCATTGATGACATCCCTGTCTTTTTGTGTAATTTTGAGCTCTGCGTCCCTGAGGTTCAGAGATCTCCGTTTCATATTTCCTTCAGCCCTTATGTTATGAAGAGAAATAACGACTCCCTTTTCAGGATCGGAGACACTGATGCTTCCATTTTTCAGCAGTATGCTTCCAAGCTTTATCTTCCAGCCCGATGTTTCAACCCCTGTTTTTTTTGCAGTCATTAATCCGGCTGCACCCTTCAGAGCCTGAAGCGCAGTTCCATATTGAAGGCTGTCAATGGCAACAAGGGAGACGTAAAGTTCACGGCGCAGAAGCGGCAGAAGCTCAATATAAAACCTGGCTTTTTTTATTGAGAGGGTCTCTTTCCCTTCTTTGTCAGATACCAAAAGATTGTCAACACCTGCAAAAGGGGGAAACAGGTTTATGTATATCCTCTTGGCTGTAACCCTCTGACCGGAAACACGGGAGAGTTCGGGCAGTATTATTCTCTTCAGGTGGTTTGACATAAAAGGGGATCTTATATAAAAAAATGCCCCGGTTATGAGGATCACCAGGACAAATATGGATGTAAATAAGAGTACCTTTTTCCTTTTCACTGAAAATATCACTCTCTTTTAAGCCCAGAGGCTACCTCTATTTTTATCCACCGTTATGAGCCTTTGGTACATAATGGTTTCATTCAACCCTCTATCACTCCCGTGTTTTACCTCTGCATCTTGTGGCAGTGATATATTATGGCATTTTTGACTGAAAGAAGTCAGAGAGAAAATGTGGAAAATATCCTCCGTGTTTTCATTTTGGAGGCTTCTTATCTATAATAGATGTGGTTGCAACAGGAGGACCATAAAATAAAAATCATACCGGAGGGTTCTATGGTATCGGAGAGAGCAAAGAGGGTCAAACCCTCACCAACACTTGCTATGGATACAAAGGCAAAGGAGATGAAGTCACAGGGTATCGATGTGATAAGTTTCGGCGTCGGAGAGCCGGACTTTGATACACCTGATAATATAAAAGAGGCTGCCATCAAGGCGATAAGGGATGGTCATACAAAGTACACCCCTGTTGGAGGAATCCCCCAGCTTAAGGATGCAATAGCAGAAAAGCTCCTCAAGGATAACGCTCTTTCCTATAAAAAAGAGGAGATTATAGTCTCATGTGGAGCAAAACACAGCCTCTATAATATAGCCCAGGCCATACTGAGTCCGGGAGATGAGGTTGTCATACCGTCCCCATACTGGGTCTCTTACCCGGCACAGGTACTCCTGAATGACGCAACCCCTGTTTTTGTCAGGACCCGGGAGGAAGATGGTTTTATGGTTAATCCCGATGAACTGAAGGAGTATATTACCGAGAGGACAAAGGCCATCATACTGAACTATCCGTCTAATCCCACCGGCCTTGGTTATGACCGTTCAACCCTTGAGGCAATTGCAGATATTGCTGTGAAGAACAATATCTGCATCATCTCTGATGAGATATATGAGAAACTGCTTTATGACGGTGCCGAGCATATCAGTATTGCCTCTCTGTCAGAGGAGGTGAAGGCATGTACAATCCTGGTAAACGGTCTTTCGAAATCTCATGCCATGACAGGATGGAGAATCGGCTACACGGCAGGGCCGGAAGATATCATTAAGGCCATGACCAAGATTCAGAGCCAGTCCACCTCCAACCCTGCATCTATTGCCCAATGGGCGGCAGTTGAGGCATTGAATGGACCTCAGGATTTTATCAGGACAATGGTGAAAGAGTTTGACATAAGAAGGAGGTTTCTTGTTGAGGCCCTGAATAATATAGAGGGGATACAGTGCGGTCTTCCCACAGGCGCCTTTTATGTCTTCCCGAATGTCTCCGGAGTACTTGGCAAGGGATACGAAGGCAGGGTAATAGAGGATTCTTCAGCCCTTGCACTTTATTTCCTGGAAGAGGCCGGGGTTGCCCTTGTGCCCGGCAGTGCATTCGGGGCCGAGGGGTATATCAGGATATCGTATGCAACGTCTATGGAGAATATCCGCAAGGCTGTAGAAAGGATTGGAGAAGCCATTGAAAAACTCTCCTGAGAAAGCTTTCCGCTCCGGCTACGTCTCCATACTGGGAAGACCCAATGTAGGGAAATCCACTTTTCTCAACGCCATCCTCGGAGAGAAGGTTGCCATTGTAACAAGCAAACCCCAGACAACGAGAAACAGGATAATCGGAGTCAAGACAACCCCGTCAGCACAAATCGTATTTATTGATACCCCCGGCATACACAAGCCAATGGGAAGGCTGGGTGAATTTATGGTGAAAGAGGCGATGGAGAGTCTCAAGGAGGTTGATATTGTCCTCCTTATGGTTGAACCGCAAAGGCCGGGGACTGAAGAGACAGCAATAATCGACCTCTTTAAACAGAGGAAAAACCTGACGGTTTTTTTGCTGATCAACAAGATAGACATAATCAGGAAAAGTGAACTCCTTCCCATCATTGAGAAATACAATCTGCTTTATCCTTTTGATGAAATAATCCCGGTGTCTGCCGTAAGGGGAGACGGCCTTGATATTGTCCTCGGGAAGATAGTTAATCGCCTGCCGGAAGGGCCAAAATACTATCCCGATGACATATTTACAGACCAGCTTGAGCGGTTTATGGTGGCCGAAATAATTCGTGAAAAAATAATGAACCTTACAGAGGAAGAGATACCCTACTCAGTGGCAGTGGAGGTGACTCAATGGGAAGAGAAAGAGGATATGATAGTAATCAATGCCAACATATATGTTGAAAAAGAGAGCCAAAAGGGTATAATAATAGGTAAGAGAGGTGCAATGCTGAAGGCCATTGGTACTGCTTCGAGGAAGGAAATAGAGGGTTTGCTTAATACAAAGGTTTATATGGAGTTGTGGGTCAAGGTTAAAAAAGACTGGAGAAAAAAAACAGGTACATTGAGGGAATTAGGGTACCGGTAATGCTGATCCAGATGAAAGTAGAAGGACTTCTTTTTGACCCGAGAAGCGGGATGTACATCCTGCTTCTTAAGGAGATCGACGGTGCTCAGACGCTCCCGATCTGGATCGGAAAGCCGGAAGCGGACTCCATCGCCCTTGCCCTTGGACGGGTTATAACACCAAGACCACTGACCCATGATCTCCTGAAAAACATCCTCACAACCCTTGATGTCGGGATATCAAGGATTGTGGTTACGGATATAATAGACAACACCTATTATGCCAGCCTTTACCTGCTTGACGGCAGCAAGGAGATACCTGTGGATTCAAGGCCAAGTGATGCCGTTGCCATAGCATTAAGGCTTCATGTGCCCATATTTGTTGAAGATGATATACTTGAAAAGAGGAACACTGACGAGCTGGAGGAGTGGCTGAAAAACCTGAAGCCCGAGGATTTCGGAAATATAATGTAAAGCCCGGGGCCTTGCTCCAGTGGCAGGCTTTCAGACGGCATTTATCTGAATAATGATAAAAAAGACCGAAGGCATCGTCCTGAGAAACAGACCCCACCATGATGCTGACCTTATTGTAACCTATCTAACCCCCTCTCATGGAATACTGAACCTGTATGCAAAAAGCCCAAGGAAAGTCGGCAGCAGGTTCGGCAGTAGCCTGGAGCCCCTCACCTATGCAAGGATAAGTTGCTTTGGCAAGGAGCAGGCTGCCCTTCCAAGACTGACTCAGTCTGACATTGTAAGGACATTTAATGTACTCAGGGAGTCCACGGACTCCTTCATCAGGATATCCGAGGTGCTTGAACTGACACTGCGACTCCTTCCGGAGAGAGAACCCAACCGTATGGTTTTCCCGCTCCTCCTCAACATGCTTTTATCCCTTGAAAGAGAACCGGGGAATTCACTGTATGTAACCTTCTATAAACTGAGAATCCTCTCGCTTGCAGGCTTTGCACCAAGGGTGGGACAATGTGTAAGGTGCGGGAGAATAGCCGGAAGGTTTTACTTCAGCGAAGGAAGCACCGTCTGCAGGAGTTGTGCAGGTCCGGCTGACGGTTTTATGGAACTCAGCCCGCCTGTGCAGAGGGTCTACAATTACCTCATGAGAACCGGGCCTGCAACGGTCAGGCGGTTGAGGTTGACCGAAGAGATACACTCAGGGCTTGAAGCACTGATAAACTCTCATATAAACTATACTGTAGTGGGAAAACTGAATACGCGAGAATATGCAGAAGGACTGAAGGCCCTGTAGTAATTCTTGTTATTTCTCCATGTTTTTCAGGATTTCAATATCATAAATCATTCAATTTAGGTTAAAATTACCTCTGTAAATCATATACTGCTAATAAGATAAGAGGATGCAATGAAAGGCAAACGGGAGACCATAAAAAACCTTATATCCATTCAGGAGAGGGTGAACAGGTTATTTGAGGATGTTTTTGCTGATACTGAGGCAGCAGGGGAGGGCCAGTCCGTTTCCTGGTCTCCACGGGTGGATATCTATGAAACAGGTGATGAGTTTGTTGTAAATGCCGAACTTCCCGGAGTGAAAGAGAAGAACCTGGATATCAAGGTTGAGGGTAATGCCCTTGTGATAAAGGGTTACAGACCTCATATTCATGATTTGTCCTCGGAGGAAACCGGGGGGAAATACCACATGGTCGAATGCACATATGGTGCATTCAAGAGGTCTTTTCTGCTTCCTGAAAGCGTTGATGCCGGGAAGATCACGGCCCTGCTCAAGGATGGGATTCTCAGGATTGTGTTGCAAAAAAAATCAAGAGATATTGCACAAAATATAAGGATAGATTGAAGGCATGGCATGTTGAGTGCAAAACTGGGACATTTCCTTGACAAACCTCTAAAACCTGTTGCAAGGCGAATAAGGTTAACACCGAATTTTTTTACTGCTGCAGGCTTCCTGATTACAGTCATAGCAGCCGTCACAATACCATATAGCCAGAAGACCGGAGGCGTACTGATACTTCTTGGCGGTGCTTTTGATGTGCTGGATGGCGTAGTGGCAAGGACAAACGGAAAGGTTACGGACTTTGGTGCCTTTCTCGATTCTGTGCTTGACCGTTACTCGGATGCCTTTCTCTTTCTTTCCATTGCCTGGTACATGGTGCTTCAGGGAGAGGAAACAGGGGTTTTTCTCAGTATCGGAGCCCTTGTAGGTGCCTTCCTTATCAGTTATGCAAGGGCAAGGGCAGGGGCGCTTGGCAGGAATTGTCATACCGGCATTATGGAGAGGCCCGAGCGTATAATTCTTATTGCTGTGGCCTGTTTTACAGGCTATTTCCTGCCGATTCTCTGGCTGCTCTTTATCCTCACTCACCTTACGGTTATTCAGAGAGTCATTCATGTAAAAAAAGAGTGTCTCAAACAAAAGACTTAAAGTCCTTTTTCCCGCCGGTAATCCCGGAGATTTCCGCTCCTGTATACACATAACCCGGCCATCGGGTATAATAAATTACAGTTTCAGATTCTCGTCAAAGTCGTGTTATGGGACCAAACTTTCTATGTATCGGGACCTATCGTGCCGGGACTACCTGGCTCTATAGGGTGCTTAAGGAACATCCGGATATCTTTCTTCCTGATGAGAAGGAGCTGATGTTTTTCAGTCATCATTACGACAAGGGTATCGGATGGTACGAAAAGTTCTTTGAAAGCCGCCATGGACAGAAGTGTGCCGGAGACATATCACCGACATATCTGAGTTCACCACAGGCAGCCGCACGCATTTACAGGCACTTCCCTGATGTGAAGCTGATCGTTTCACTCCGTAATCCTGCGGAGCAGGTATATTCATTGTATAAATTGTGGCTGGCCAGGAGTTATACTGACAAGGATATCAGTATTGCCATTGAAGAGGAGAAAGAGTTTCTGGACAATATCCTCTACTGGAGGCATTTGTCGAGGTATCTGGAATTCTTTGATCGGAAAAACATCCTGGTCCTGTTTTTTGAGGACCTGAAAGAAGACCCTAAGGCATATCTCAAACAGGTATACGGGTTTCTGGGGGTTGAGGAGCGTTATCCGGAGAGTATCTATGAAAAATACAATCAATACAGAAAGCCACGTAATATGATAGTGGAAAATATCATAACCGGTACCGGCGACCTGCTTCGCCGGCTGAGGCTTCTTAAGTTCAAGTCGCTTCTCAATAATATCGGTGTCAGTGAGTGGATAAAGAAGTTTAATACCAGGAAAGAGAAAAAGGACGAGATGCCCGGAGAGGTTCGCAGCCGTATTAATGAATATATAAAAGACGACAAACGCAGGCTTGAAGAGTTTGTGGGTAGGGACCTCTCTTTCTGGAGATGACCGGAGCTGATTATGCCTATTATTCTTGTTACCAACGATGATGGAATACATTCTGAGGGACTCATGGCCTTGTACAGGGCCATGGGGGATATTGCAGATGCCTATATTGTAGCGCCTGACAGGGAAAAGAGTGCTGTCAGTCATGCCCTCACCATGCACCGGCCCCTCAGGGTTGACGAGATAAAGGAAAAAATCTATACCGTAAACGGGACCCCTACCGACTGTGTTGTAGTAGCGGTTGAAAAGGTTCTTCCTGAAAAACCCGTTATGGTAATATCAGGCATAAATCGCGGTGCAAACCTTGGTGATGACATTACCTATTCAGGGACGGTCTCTGCTGCAATAGAGGGTACGATATTCGGTATCCCTTCTGTGGCGGTCTCCACAGTCCTTACTGATGAGAAGACTATCTGTTTTGAGGCAGCTGCAAACTTCTCCAGGAGACTCGTCAGATTTGTTCTTCAGGGCGGGCTTCCGCCGGACACAATCCTTAATGTAAATGTACCGGATCTCCCGGAGGATGAAGTGAAGGGCATTAAATTCACCAGGCAGGGTAAAAGGGTATATGATAATGCGATCCATGAGACCCTTGACCCCTGGGGGAGAAAACATTTCTGGATAGGCGGGGGCATACCTTCATGGGAAGAAGGCAATGACACGGATTTTAATGCTGTTACCAACGGATATATCTCGATAACCCCGATACATCTTGACCTCACCAATTACGAGGCACTGCCCTATCTGAGGGGAAACTGGAGGGACCTTGCCTGATACCAAAAAACTTTATGACGTTATAGTTATCGGGGCCGGACCTGCCGGTATCTTTGCAGTGCTTGAACTGCTGAAAGATACACCTCAAACAAAGATACTGCTGATAGAGAAGGGCAGGGACATAGACCGGAGAAAGTGTCCGATGATGCAGGGAACGAGTTCCTGTGCATCATGTGCCATATGCGACCTGCTGAGCGGATGGGGTGGGGCAGGGGCTTTCAGTGACGGCAAATTAAGCCTCTCCTCCGAGGTGGGTGGTCACCTTGTCAGGTATATGGATAAAGAGACCCTTGAGGGTCTTATCAAGTATGTGGACGATGTGTACAGGCAATACGGTGCTCCTGAAAAGGTATTCGGTGAGTCACCGGAGGAGATAGACAGTATAAAAAACCTTGCATCAAAAAACGACCTTCTCTTCGTTCCCACAAGGATAAGGCATATCGGTACCGAGCGGTGCAAGGAAGTTCTGGAACGGATGCGGGTATATATTAATGAAAAAATTGACGTGATATTCAACAGGAAAGTAACAAGGATTCTTACTGATGGTAATAAAGCCACAGGAGTAAAAGTAATTACCGGTGAAGAGTACAAAGGGCGGTTTATCCTGTCGGCGCCGGGCCGTGAGGGGTCAAGATGGCTTGAGAGGGAGGCCAAGAGACTGAAACTGACTCTTCTGAATAACCCCGTGGATGTGGGCGTACGGGTTGAGGTGCCTGCATCCGTCATGGAACCGCTCACCTCTGTCACCTATGAACCAAAGCTTATTTATTACTCAAAGGCATTTGATGACAGGGTCAGGACCTTTTGTGTCAATCCCTATGGAGAGGTTGTCAAGGAATACCTCAAAGGCATCTGGACGGTAAACGGCCACAGCTATGCACGCCACAAGACAGGCAACACGAACTTTGCCCTGCTTGTAAGTACCTATTTCACAGAGCCTTTTAAAGAGCCCATATCCTATGGCCGATACATTGCGCGCCTTGCCAATTTTCTGGGACAGGGGGTTATTGTACAGAGGCTCGGTGATCTCAGACGGGGCAGGCGTTCAACTCCTGAGCGGATATCCTCAGGCATTGTGGAGCCCACGCTTAAGGATACCACTCCCGGAGATCTCAGTTTTGTTCTCCCCTACAGGTACCTTACCGATATACTTGAGATGATAGAGGCCCTTGACCGTATAGCCCCGGGTGTTAACTCAAGACATACCCTGCTCTATGGGGTGGAGGTCAAGTTCTATTCAATGCAGATAAAGCTTACTCCGGAGTTTGAATCGGAGATAGAAAATCTCTTTGCCATAGGTGATGGTGCAGGGGTGAGCCGGGGCCTTATCCAGGCCTCTGCATCAGGCGTGATGGCAGCAAGGGCAGTTCTTAAGAGGATGTAAATGACGGATTATGAAGAGCTGAGAAGACTGATGGTTGATACCCAGCTTATCCCCAGGGGGATCAAGGACCAGCGTGTACTGAAGGCAATGCTGAAGGTCCCGCGTCACCTCTTTGTGGATGAGCCCGTCCAGTACAAGGCATACGATGACATGGCACTTCCGATCGGGGATGGTCAGACCATATCCCAGCCCTACATGGTTGCCCTAATGACCGAGCTTCTTGAATTAAAGGGCAATGAGCGGGTGCTTGAGGTCGGGACAGGTTCAGGATATCAGGCAGCCATACTTGCCGAGCTTGCCGCAGAGGTCTACTCCATTGAACGAATGGAGCGCCTGGCACTCAGGGCCCGGGAGCGTCTCAGAAATTTAGGCTATGACAATGTACACATAATAACAGGTGACGGGACTGCGGGATTGCCTGAAAAGGCCCCTTTTGACAGGATTATCATAACTGCCGGCACTCCACAGTTACCCGAGCCCCTCAAGGAACAGCTTGCCGACAATGGCATCCTTGTAGCCCCTGTTGGTGCAAGATTCAGTCAGCAACTGATCAGACTCAGGAAAGAAAAAGGCAAAATAACAGAGGAATATCACACTCCGTGTGTATTTGTACCCCTGGTGGGTGAATATGGCTGGAAAGAATAAGTGGATATATGATAAAATTTAAAACTGAACTAAAACTAAATCAGTCTTCCAAGGAGTTGAAGAGAACATGAGGATGTCAGGTGCAGAAATATTAATAGAATCTCTGAAGAGGGAAGGTGTTAAACACATCTTTGGATATCCTGGCGGAGTTGTCCTGAACATATTCGACCTGCTCTATGAGAACGAGGATTTTCAGGTAATCCTGACACGCCATGAGCAGGGGGCAGTACATGCTGCTGACGGATATGCACGCTCAACAGGAAAACCCGGCGTTGCCCTTGTTACCTCAGGGCCCGGTGCAACCAATACCGTGACGGGTATAGCCACGGCATATATGGACTCAGTCCCCCTTGTTGTCCTGACAGGACAGGTTTCAACTGATTTGATTGGAAACGATGCCTTTCAGGAGGCAGATATTGTCGGAATAACAAGGCCATGCACCAAACATAACTACCTTGTAAAGGATGTTAAAGACCTTGCCAGGACCATTAGAGAGGCTTTTTATATTGCCACCACAGGCCGTCCCGGTCCTGTACTGATAGACATTCCAAAGGATGTCACAGTAGACAAGGCCACATTTAAATGGCCTGAACAGGTAAGCCTTCGCAGCTACAACCCTACATATGAAGGCAACAAATGGATGATAAAACAGGCAGCACGTACCATACAGAAGGCCAAAAAGGCCGTGATTATTGCCGGAGGAGGAGTAATCCTCTCCAATGCAGCCAGGGAACTGAAAGAGCTTGCCGAGTTTACACAGGTGCCGGTTACCATGACCCTTATGGGGCTTGGCGACTTCCCGGGTGCACACGATCTCTCTCTTGGTATGCCCGGTATGCACGGTACCTACTATGCCAACAAGGCCATTCAGGAATCAGACCTGATAGTAGCAGTGGGTATCAGATTTGACGATAGAGTAACCGGAAGGGTAAAGGATTTTGCCCCTCATGCAAAAATTATTCATATAGATATCGACCCTACATCCATAAGGAAGAATGTCCGGGTTGATATACCGATTGTCGGTGATGCAAAGAGGATACTGAAGGTTCTCCTCAATATATTAAAGGAAGAGGGCAAGACCCAATGGGAACCGGTCCGCAAGTCCTGGCTCAAACAGATAGACCTGTGGAAAAAAGAACATCCCCTCAGTTATGTGTATAGTGATACTGTCATAAAACCCCAGTATGTTGTTGAACAGTTATATGAACTGACAAAGGGCAATGCCATCATATCCACAGAGGTTGGTCAGAATCAGATGTGGGCAGCACAGTTTTATAAATACGACAAGCCCCGCACCTTATTAACCTCAGGTGGACTTGGGACAATGGGTTACGGATTCCCGGCAGCAATGGGTGCACAGGTAGCACATCCCGGCAAGACCATAATAGATATTGCCGGAGACGGAAGCATACAGATGAATATCCAGGAACTTGCAACCTGTGTGCTTTACAAGCTGCCTGTAAAGGTGGCGATCCTGAATAACCAGTATCTCGGGATGGTGAGGCAGTGGCAGGAGCTCTTTTATGGGGAACGTTACTCCTGCAGCCATCTCGATACAGTACCGGACTTTGTCAAGGTTGCAGAAGGGTACGGAGCCGTGGGGCTGAGGGCTGTAAAGCCATCAGAGGTGGTACCTGTCATAAAGGCAGCCCTTAAGGTAAAAGACAAGCCTGTTTTTATGGACTTTGTTGTTGACTGGAAGGAAAAGGTATTCCCGATGGTGCCTGCCGGAGCTGCTATTGATGAGATGATGTTTGGTGAAGAAGCTGAAGAAAAGAAGACAAAGAAGCTCCGTGCCGTTAAATAGGGGGTAAGATATGCGACATACAATAAGCGTACTTGTTGAAAATAAGTTTGGTGTGCTCTCCAGGGTTTCAGGACTCTTCAGCGGACGTGGTTACAATATTGAAAGTCTTTCCGTGGATGAGACCATTGACCCTCAGCTCTCGGTGATGACCATTGTAACATCAGGCGATGATCAGATAATCGAGCAGATTACAAAACAGCTCAATAAACTGATAGACGTAATAAAGGTTGTTGACCTCACTGAAGTAGACCACGTGGAGAGGGAGATGATATTGGTAAAGATTACTCCCAAACAGCAGGACAAGGCTGAGGCACTGAGGCTCGTTGATATATTCCGCGGACGCGTGGTTGACTCAAGTCCCAGGACATATACCTTTGAGATAACAGGAGACGAGAAGAAGATAGCAGCCTTTGTGGAGTTAATAAAGCCCTTTGGTATAAAGGAATTTGTAAGGACAGGCAAGATTGCAATGGCAAGGGAGGGTGTGAAAAAGGCCTGATGAGTAAATTAAGAGTCATCTTTCATGTAAATGAGACTTTAAAATGGGATGTAGCACTTGCAAATATCACAAACCTGCTGAGGGATGTGGGCGACTCCGGCGCAGAGGTTCTTGTGCTTTCAAACGGCCCTTCTGTTGAGGCGTATGCAGACGGGGAGAAGATGAAGAAAATAGAAGAACTTGCCGGACACGGGGTAAAATTTCTTGCATGCCGGAATTCACTGAAAAACCTCTGTGCCTCCGGTACCCTGTGCCTGAACGAGGAGAATCTCCCTGTATTCATCGGTGTTGTGCCTGCAGGGGTAACTGAGTTGATCAGGAGGCAGGCGGAAGGTTTTGCCTACATAAAACCCTGATATGCTTGCAAGGGCAGCAGTCTACCTCCGGATGATAAAGTTCTCCCACTCTGTCTTTGCCCTGCCGTTTGCCTTTACTTCCGCACTGCTTGCCGCCGGGGGAATCCCGTCGTGGAACAAAATCTTCTGGATTACAGTGGCCATGGTTGGCGGCAGGTCTGCAGCAATGGGCCTCAACAGGGTTATTGACAGAAAGGTCGATGCCCTTAATCCAAGGACTTCCCGGCGTGAAATTCCGGCTGGCACAATAAAAACAGCTGAAGCCGTTGTCTTTATCCTTGCCTCTGTATTGATCTTCCTTTATGCTGCTTACAGGCTCAATCCCCTCTGCCTGAAACTATCCCCTGTGGCACTGGCCGTATTCGTCCTCTATCCCTACACAAAGAGATTTACATGGCTGAGTCATGTTGTGCTCGGTATAGCCATAGCAGGGGCACCTGTGGGTGCCTGGATTGCGTTAAGGGGAACATTGGATATGCAAATAATCCCCTTGGCGCTATCGGTTGTGTTCTGGCTTGCGGGGTTTGATGTGCTCTATGCCCTTCAGGATGTGGATTTTGACAAAAAATCCGGTCTGCGCTCAATCCCGCAGAGGTTTGGCATCAAAAGGGCATTATTTCTGGCCCGGACATTTCATATACTGACGTGGATGCTTTTGCTCGTTACAGCAGTAATATTTGACCTTGGTATTGTCTTCCATGCCGGTCTCATACTGGTTGGGGTGCTCCTTGTCTACGAGCACCGCCTTGTGAAAGAGGACGACTTGAGCAGGCTGAATATGGCCTTCTTCAATATGAACGGATACATAAGTCTTACAATCCTTGTCTTTACCTTCTTCGACCTTATTATCTGAGAAGAGTCTTTCACTCTTGTGTCTTCCACATGGTGTCAGAGTGACGGAAAGGGACAGGAAGATGCGAAAACTTGCCATAATGGCAGGATATCTGTGATAATATTTAGCTGGTATACTAAAGGCAGAAAGAGAATGAAGAGAGTATATATACGAACTTTTGGTTGTCAGATGAATGTGCACGACTCTGAGAGGATGCTCGGGGTGCTCAGGCAGGAAGGTTATGTGCCTGTTGATGACCCTCTGGAGGCAGACCTTATAGTATTTAACACCTGCAGCATAAGAGAGAAGGCTGAACAGAAGTTTTACAGCCTGCTCGGAAGAACCAAAACCATGAAGAGGGACAACCCGGGGTTAAAGGTGGCTGTGGCTGGTTGTATAGCACAGCAGCAGGGTGCGGGGGTTAAAGCAAGAGCCCCTTATGTGGATTACGTCATTGGCCCACAGAACATAGACAGGGTAGGGGATGCCCTTCTTGGCAGAAAGGGCATATTTACAGGGGACAATCCCGAACTTGCCCAAAAAGATCTCCCGGTTGAACGTGATGGCTATGTCAAGGCATGGATTAATATAATGTACGGGTGCAATAATTTCTGTTCATACTGTGTTGTCCCCTATACACGCGGCAGGGAGAGGTCCAGGCCGGCAGATAACATCATGAGTGAAATCAATGGGCTTGCAGCAGAGGGTTTTAAGGAGATAACCCTTCTTGGACAGAATGTCAACTCCTACAGGGGGGAGGTGTCATTTCCTGAATTACTGCGATTCATCAACGACATAGAGGGTATAGAAAGGATACGGTTCGTTACTTCCCACCCAAAAGACCTTGAAGAGGGGCTCATCATGGCAATGAGAGACCTTAAAAAAGTATGCGAACATATACACCTGCCACTTCAGTCAGGGTCTGACAGGATATTGAAACATATGAACAGGAAATACACCTTTGACGAGTACCTCAGAAAGACAGAGGGGCTCCGTAAGGCCATTCCGGACATAGCAATAACTACAGACATCATTGCGGGTTTTCCCGGTGAGACAGAGGATGACCATAAAGCCACTGTATCAGCCCTGAAGGAGATAGGGTTTGACGGCATATATGCCTTCAAATATTCGTCCAGGCCAATGACAAGTGCGGCTGAGATGGACGGACATCTGCCGGATGAGGTCAAGTCTGAAAGACTTTCAGAGATACTCAGCCTTCAGGATCGGATTACAGGGGAAAGGAACAGGGCCCTCCAAAACACCATACAGGAAGTTCTTGTTGAAGGTCCGAGTGAATCCAACCCTGAAAAAATGACCGGCAGGACAAGGACCAACAAGATTGTCAATATCCTGCCCGCACACCATGCTATTCCCGGTATGCTCTTGAAGGTAAGGATATTAAAAGGGCAAAGACATTCCCTTGAGGGAGTGGCGATTGACGGTTTATGAGTGATATATCAAGAACTCACGTTTTTTCTGACATGCAACCGTCAATCGCTAATTGTCAATTATGAGAATCGCTGTACTGACCCTCGGCTGCAAAACAAATCAGGCTGAAAGCAACTATATAAAGAATGCTGCCGTAGGTTCCGGCCACTCGATTGTAACCCTCAGGGACTCACCTGATATATGTATCATAAATACCTGCACTGTAACTGCAAAGAGTGATTACCAATCGCGTCAGATAATCAGAAGGGCCCTGAAAACAGGGGCCAGGGTGATAGTAACTGGTTGTTATTCAGAGATAAGCGCTGATGAAATAAGTGCCATCTCTCCTGATTTAGAGGTTGTCAGCAACCAGGGGAAAATCAATGTTATCAAGATATTGGGTCTTGATGCTGAAACCATTTCTCTAAGTTACTTCCCGGATCGCTCCCGTCCCTTTGTGAAGATACAGGATGGCTGTAATTATGCATGTTCATACTGTACAATTCCGAAGGCAAGGGGCCGCTCCAGGAGCAGGCCTGTGGAGGAGATTACAGAAGAGATAAGCATGCTCGAAAGCAATGGGTTTGCCGAGGTAGTGCTTACAGGAATTCATATCGGTCATTACGGATATGACCTTGAACCTAAAGTATCACTTTCACATCTACTTGATAACATACTGACTTATACTGATAAGACGCGGATACGGCTAAGCTCTATAGAGGCTAACGAGATAGATGACCATCTATTGGAGCTCCTCTCGGATAAAAGGGTCTGTCCACACCTGCATATACCTTTACAGAGCGGTGATGATCTTATTCTGAAACAGATGAAAAGGCCTTACAGCAGGCAGTATTATATAGATAAAGTTCAAGAAGTACTTAAGAGATTTCCGGGGATTGCAATAGGAACGGATATTATTGTGGGTTTTCCCGGTGAAGGTGAAGCGGAGTTTCTGAATACAAACAGCCTGGTTAAAGAGCTCCCTTTTTCATATCTCCACATCTTTCCATATTCAGACAGGCCTGGAACGCTGTCAGCGGGTATGTCCGCCCAGGTAAGCCCGGAGACCAGAAAGGCACGGGCGCAGGTGCTTAAAACGATTGACATTGACAAGAGAAAGGCCTACAGGCATGCCCAGATAGGCAGATCCCTGAATGTGATCTGTGAGAAGAGGCTCCGGAACGGCTTGTATACGGGCAAATCAGAGAATTATCTCAATGTTTACTTTGCCAATACGCACTGTCAGCACGGAAGGACTGTAAGTATCCGGGTTTCTGAAGGCTTTCAGGACGGTCTCCTCGGAATTCCCTTATAAAGAGAAACAACACCTTGATTTATAAGGTAATTCTGCCTGCCTAAAACTTATACAAAACCGAACATCCTTAGCATATCCCAGCATTTAGCGCTGATTTACACATGTTTAGTAACAGGTTATCAACATGGATTGTTAATATGTAACGTCTGATAATTTATATTATGTTAAATTGCAAACAGACTCGAAACAGGATTCCCTGTTTTGTTATCAGTGGTTCTATCCTTGGCCGGGCCGTTCAGGGATGCCTGTCAAGCGTTTTCTTGCCAAAAAAACTCTTCAGATAAGCTGTTGCTTCCTTCCTGCTCCTTATCTTTCCTGTAAATTGTGCCTTTTTTACCTCGTACAGGAGCCTTCCAACTGTGGGGCCCTCACCAACACCGGTAATCTCTGCGATATCCTCACCATCAAGCACGGGATTACCGGATATCGTGAGATACCTCATGGCCTTACCATAGAGGCCCTCCCTTCCCTGTATCATGATGACCTCCAAAATTGAATCCCCAAGCCTCTCAAAACAGTCGTATAACTCCTCATCGCTTGCATCCCTGCTGCTCAAAACTCCTTCCTGACGCATTTTAAACAGGGCTATACGTGTTTTGATCTTTTTTGACAGCCTCAATCGTGTTGCTTCCATACCAGTCTCCTCAAGCAGGATATCGAGCAGTATCAGACCCTTAAGAGTAAGGCCCTGCGATACCTCTGCGTCCAAGCCCTCTTTAAACTCTTCAGGTGCTTCTTTAAGTTTTTGTGTTACTTCAATCAGTTTCTTCATTACATTATCCAACTTATTGTTTTCTAAAGGAATTACCTCTCTACCAAGACTGCAGTCAAATGCCTCCCTCAGTGCCCTCAGGCATGCCTTTGACTGCAGGAGCTTAAAAAACTCTAAAGTTATCCTTTCAGGGGCAGACTGCCTGAGAAGGCCCTTATGCCTCCTTATCGCCTCCATAGTTTTGTCATCTATATGCCCGTCTATCTCACCAACAAACCTGTATGCCCTGATCAGTCGCACAGGGTCGTCTCTAAGGTTCTCTTCCCTTGTCATCCTGATACATCCGGTCTTCAGGTCGGCAATTCCGTTTAAAGGGTCATATAGGCCTGTCTCAATAGAGAAGGCTATGGCGTTGATGGTAAAATCCCGCCTCAGCAGGTCATCACTAATCTCGTTGTCATACCTGCTGAAATCAAGGGTTGTCCCGTCTTTAAGTGCAATCCTTACTGTTGAACCATCTTTAAGTTTTACTACAGTTCCACCAACATAACCCTTTATTTTATAGGCAATTTTGTCTGGCTCCCCTTTTACTGCAAAGTCTCTGTCCATGGATATCTTCGATAAAAAGGCGTCCCGGATAAATCCACCCACAAGATAAGCCCCGGGTATTTCATCAAAGACCAGTTGATTTAACCTGTCGTCAAGAATTCTATGAATTACTATTACTGTATCGTCCATTAATAAAAAATCCTTTAATAAAAAAAAATCTGCCTGATATAAAATATTACCATATACGTAGCCTAAACTGGAGTTGTTACTTTGTTACTCCGCACATATATCCCGATCAAGTATCGGAAGGAAGGGATACGATAGAATCTGAACGGTTTTAATTTCGCAGTAAATTTACCTGGAGTCCCGAAGTACTTCGGGATCGGAGATGGACACGATGTCCATCGAGAATGAGTGAAGAGTCTATCATATCTCTTCCAACAACCATTAAGTCCTTGAGTTATATGGATTTCCCGAATTTGTAGTTGATTTTTCACCTGTATTTCTTTTAATATTAATCACTTATGCGGGCGTAACTCAGTGGTAGAGTGTTAGCTTCCCAAGCTGAAGGTCGCGGGTTCGAATCCCGTCGCCCGCTCCAAAATAAACCAATAATGAATCTGAAAAACTTATTCTCCTGCATAGCCCTGCCCTGCCTTATAATCCTCTTGTGCTCATCACCAACTCTATCATCAGGCAGCTCCGGCACCTTTTCCCTGTCCCCGGATGAAGATGTCTTTGGTTCTGTCAGTGAATACATTATCAGGGACAACAAAGAGACGCTCACAGAACTTGCAATCAACAATGACCTTGGCTACAACGAGATCGTTGACTCAAACAAGGGGATTGATCCATGGTATCCCGGCAGAGGAGCCAGGGTTGTGATACCAACATCCTGGATACTGCCTGATATCCCCCACAAATATAAAATTAAGACAGGGGCAGGGAATCTCGTGGTGCTGAACCTTACAGAGCTCAGGCTGTATCTGCTGAAGAGGGATAAAGGGCGTTTGATTGTAACCACCTTTCCTGTAGGCATAGGCAGAGAGGGTTTTGATACACCGTCAGGGATGTTCAGAATAATAGAGAAGCTGAAGGACCCTGTATGGATAATTCCTGCTTCCTTCAGGGATGAATACCCGGAATTACCGGACATTGTCCCCCCCGGACCGGAGAACCCCTTGGGGCAATATGCACTCAGGCTATCAAATCCCCAATACCTCCTTCACGGCACCAACAAACCTCTTGGTGTGGGCAGGAGGGTAAGCCATGGCTGTCTCAGGATGTATCCGGCAGACATTGAGAGGCTCTACAGGATGACAAAGGTCGGGGATAATGTATTAATCCTCTACCAGCCGGTAAAGATCGGCCTCCGGGGGAAAACTCTCTACATTGAAGTACATCAGGACTACCGCAACAACAAAGAACTCTTTCAGGAAGCCGTCAACTTGCTAAGAAGACGAAATCTCCTGAAAATAACAGACTTAAATATCCTCTACTCTGCAATTAACGAAAAAAGCGGTATCCCTGTCAGGCTGACATCCGCTGAGTAAAACCATCGGTTCCTAAAACTGGTAATCAATCCCGAGCAAGTAAGCCCAGGAATCACTCACATCATTTGTTGTCAGTTCATTTTCAGTGTGATCGAAAACGGTCAGCTCTCGTCCAAAATACCGGCGAATCCCCAAACTTAACGTTAGCCCTTTGAAGGGCTTGTGCTCAAGCTGGATAGTGCATGTCGTATCCTCGATTTCAACAAATCCCCCTGGTGCCAGGTTATTGTCCTCTGCGAGACGATAAAAACGGATATCCCACTGAAACTCGGTTTTCAGGGCTACCCTTTTATTAAAACCATAGCGCAGCATAGTTTCAGGAAAACCTACGGCACCGGAAAGTCCCTCCTCGGACTTCATGTTCCAGGCAACTCCAAGGGCCGGATAGACGATTGAATCAACAGGATGGTAAAGCATACCCACGCCGCCGTAGAGCGTAAGTTGCTGTGTAGGCATATAGAAACCAACAATTTGTGGATTGTAGGTCCAGGACTTCGCTGAAATGTCATCCTCGAAACCGGCAATGGCCACAAACTTGGGCCAGACTCCCCACTTCTCGTTGGGTTTGTAATAATACTGCAATCCAGGTGCGATCCGTGTCAGTATTTCCCAGGGATCTTTTCCCTGATCACTACCAAAATATTCGCTCTTCTCCCAGTCGTATTTGCGATGGTCAATGTCAAGAAGAAGAAATTGCCACTTCAAGCCGGCGGAAATTTCCGTATACCCAATTGAAGCGCCGGAGCCGTTAATATCAGACTGATTGATCTGCTCAACGGACAGGCTTGCGGAGATTACAGGGATTTCATCCCCATTGTCTCCCTTTTCCCCTTCGGATGCCGGAGCCACTACGGGCCAGGTTACGAGTACAGCCAGGCTTATGATGACACCAAATACAAAACGCATAATAACAACCCGCCTTTACGATTAGCTTGTCACGCTTACGCAATCAGAAACGATAACGAATTTGTTTCTCACAGCATTGCCACGCACTATGTGCGCCGGTTCTCTCATCACGCTACTGATTATCGTCCTTGTTCTATTCGATCTTCAACACGAGGAATCAATGCCGACAGTAACATAATGACCGCCAAAACAAAGAACGAAACTCCTGCCCACCCGGCAGTACCGGGAAATATCGACGATACCATCAGATAAGGCTGGGCAACACTCCATGTCAGAGCGGCAATCACACCTATACCCAGCACTGCCTGCAGCAGCCGCACTTTACGGGAAACCCTGGACAACGGCGCCAGCCTGCGAGTACCTCCGAGCAGCCCGCGTACCAGCTGATACATCTGTAACAGCGAAACAAGCACAACCATCCCGATTAGAGCCCGCAATGCGGTTATTGCATAGGTGATTCTGCCCATTTTTACCGAGTTGAAACCACTCCACCTTGCCCAGTCATTCAGCACTTGAGCAATTAAAGGCCAGCTGCGCTGGCTGTTGGTCAAAATAATAATGCCGTTGCCGGTTTCCGGTACAGCATGAAAATGGGTCATCCATCCATGCCCCTGTCCCCCGTGCCACACTGCCTGTCGGCCGTCAGAGAGGTTTTCAAGAAAATACCCGAGACCATATGAATCAGCAACAACACCAAAGAGACCGGAAATATCGGCCTCCGGAGTATATAGCTTGCGAATGCTCTCTTGTCCAAGCACGGCATGATCCGTATAGTAAGGTCCTGTCATCCCTGCACTGACAAAGCGAGCTATATCTTCTACACTTGCAAACAGTCCGCCGGAGGCCTTCGCCGGGTACACATAGATCGGCACCGGGGTCCCCTGCAGGTCATAGCCGGTTGGAATCGCGGTGTTCAGTGTCTCATTCCAGGCAAAACCGGAATTGTGCATATCAAGCGGAATAAGTATTTCTTCCTTCATGTACTCTGCAAAATCACGCCCGGTTACCTCTTCAACAAGCAGTTCCAGTACATGGAATCCGGCGTTAGAGTAGGAAAAACCCGATCCCGGTTCACGTATGAGTCGTGCCTCAAGCGCCAGGGTTTCCCGTAAAGAGGGCATATTACTTTGAGGTGAAAACTCCTCGCCGATAGTTCCCAGCGGCATACCCGCACTGTTGCTCAGTAATCTTCGTACGGTGACTTTTCTCTCGGTGTATCCCGACTCCGGCAGTTTCCAATCACCCAGGTACTGCTGTACTGGGTCATCCAGCCTGACCAGACCTTGCTCGACCAGTCTCATGACACCCCAGGCGGTTACCGACTTGGAGATCGACTCCACCCGAAAGACGGCATTAACCGTCATCTTGCGACCGTGCTCCAGATCAGCATACCCGTAGGCACCGGACCACACCGGTTTCCCTTTGCGAACAAGTGCAATGCTCACCCCCGGAACACCATATTGATCCATCAACGAAATAATTCGTCCATCAAGATACCCGGTGAAAGCCTCGAGTGAATCCCGGGTCTCAAACGACTGCCGGGCATAACCGGCGACAACGAACATTATCAGCACGAAAACCGCTGAGATCAATACTCGTCGAAAACTCTGCCAAGCCGCATTTTGCTGCAAACGCCCTGCACTTGTTACAGGCATAGCCTACCCCTCCATGTCTAATTCAGCATAACGTCCTGATCAAGCAGACCTGTAGGAGGCATCCCTAAGAATAAGTTTAGCAGTATTTTCGGACAAATGCTACATATCAATAATTTTATGCAAGAGGATTGAACACCCGTCTCTGATTTAATCCAAGCCAAAAAAACTCTGCTTATTATTTCAAGATCAGATGGTTGTGAAAAGTACCTTTACTTCCCTTTTCGATAATGCAAAACTACAACAACCTAACATCATTCAGGCACTCGTCAGTCATGAAAATGTTCGGCCACTTCTGGAGTGATAAGGAGGTGATGACTATAAGATGACTTAGAATTGGCCTACAAATCGTTGCAGTGGACGGCGTAAAGCCACAGGGGATGAGGGACAAACTTTGTCACTCCAGTGGACCGGTGACACGGATAGCGTTAAATTAAAAATAGTGCCCCGGCCAACTGAGCTCGTTGTTAGGCTGAATTAATCAGCATAACTCAAAGCAACAGGAGATAAGAAATCATGAAAAGTTTGATATCAATCTCATTTATTATTGTCACCAGCCTTTTACTTTTTGGTTGTGGCAAACCCGATTTAGTTGTGACAACACTTGAGGTTACAGGGCCTTCGGTTATTAATGCAGAAAATAGTGTCGAGGTACCGATCCGAGTTGTCATACGAAATCAGGGGAATGCTTCTGCTGATACTTTCAAAACAGCAATTGATTACACAGAGCCCAAAGGCACATTCGTAGTCGCATTTACCGTCCCAGGCCAAACTGATATTTGGTATCCAAAAACAAGTAGTCCGTTAGCTTCTGGTGGTGAGGTAACGTTTTCAGGAAAGGTGACGTTCCATCCATCACTACACGGTGTGACAGTCTCCTTGAATGCCATTGCTGACAGCTGCAGTGGTGATGAGTTTATGCCTGACTACTGTCGTGTTAATGAAAGTAACGAAGAAAACAACAAGTCTACGTCGATATCGCTTACGTTACCGTAACTATTGTGCATCAAATCGGATAAGCGGGGGGGCTCCCCCGCTCTCCCCACCACCCTGCATCTGCTATCAGGCTGGCGGTAAATTGTACCATTTTGATGGCGCATCCGGAGTATTTTCCAACAGACTGTTAAACAATCAAACCAATATCCGAGTATCGCTTAATCACCTGAAAATGCTTATCGAGACTGAATATTTTGCAGCCCTGTTCAGAGAGGTGGTCATATTCTTCGGTTCCCTTTCTGAATTATTAATCAGGCCAACAACAGCGGTCACGGCCGGCAACGTAGAGAAGCGAAGATGCCGGTCCGTGTACACAGCATTGATACTTATGAAGGTCTCCTTAAGGAGGTTGCATATAAGATTTTATACCACCTTTGATATTTTTTCAAGAATTACCTTGTCATCTCCAAACTTGCAGATTGCTTCACAATCCTTTCTTAATTCAGAAAAAAGTATATAATGAATTTTAACATCACTGTTTTTAATGGACGGCCTTTGTAATTGCAGGATTACTTCCTTTTCCCGTTTATCCGGGATAATAAGGTACAGAGATGGCGGGTTATTCGGGAAAGAGTAATAAAGATCATTGAGTCTTAATATCCCAGAATATATTGAAGTGCTTTTTTCTACTTCAAAAGCACAGGTAATATTATTGGAATCCTTCTCAAACCAAACCGCATCAATAAGGGTTATCGTTTTATAAGTATCTTTATCTACACCTATCTCCGGGAATCTGTTCATACTGATAAAAGAGAGGCTATCTCCATTGTGACATTTTGACCTGTCATTTGCAGCAGCAATTACATCATAACCAATTGAGTTACCAATCGTCAGAACATGATGCTGCATTTCAGTATGGAGGTCTTCCTCCTCCAACTCACTCGTTACTTCAGTATGGCGTTTTTTTATTTTCTTCTCTATCTTTGCTCGTTCCTCCTCCGAAATATAATCGTCGCTTATTAAAAGTTTTTTTTCACCGACATCAAACAGAAGACCGGCAAAGGCGCCGAGGTCATTGGATAAATCAGACTTCAATTCATTATTTTTATCTACTATTACCTCTCTCATCCTGAGATATTCCGGCCATGACCCGAGCTTGACTTTGTCTTTAAAAAGGGCATTAAAGCCGTTGACTATCGCTGTATTACACGGAGGGATAATTGTAGGGTGTAAAAAATAAAGGATACTTGCAACAGCCGGGCCTAACCCTTTAATTTTACGCTGATCCAGCAAAATGATTTCTTTAATGATCTGCTCTTCTTTAGTAACATTTATACATTTTTCCAGGAACTGCCCGAAAGCAATCTTATTTTCCTCATTCTCATAAATATCAGGTATTCGTAATTTTGGTTTCCAGTAAAATGGATGTGCTGCACCCTTGAAAACCTGTTTTTGTTCTGTGATACAATTTAAAACAAACTCTAAGGAAGACCCTTTAAAATCATTCCCAAAATTCCCGTTTTTTATATCCTGTATTACTTCAAGAACACCCCTTCGGATAGAACGAAATGCCTTCAGGCGCTCTTCATTATTTACGAACCAGCTGTTGTAAACCGTTTCTTCGTCTTTTTTATAATCATCAATTATCGATTTCAGATCCTGGCTCATACTCCTACCCTTTCATTTTGTTTGCGACATAATGCCTGCCTGAGTTGCCGGGACAAGAGCGTGATACAAAAAGCACCTCTTTAATGTTAACTTATCTACAGTGACACTACTTTCATCTATGGCGTTATGAACTGGCCGTAGACATCGTCTCCTACGGCGTAGCAACCCTCAGTGCAACCTGACGGAGCTACAGAGACGCCGTCAACTATCTCCACAAGATATTTCGCTCCGCCAAAGAATACCATAGCCATCTGGTTACCAGGATCCGTGTTAATGGTAAGCTCAGAGCCCACAAGGTTTCCTGCTGTGCTTATGTACTGACCATATATATCCCAACAAGTACCCTCGTCAGCATCACAGACAAACCAGTTGCTTATCTCACTGCTCGTATCTATCCATGTAACCAGATAGTTTGTCCCGTCGAAGGCGATAGAGGGCTGTAGCCCCTGATGTCCTGGCGCTGTAATTACAGGAATCACATTGCCTATGTGATTACCCGATTTGTCAACGAGTTGCCCGAAGATATCCCATTCGCCGCTACCTACCTCGTCCATCCAGACCACAAGGTAGTTTGTGCCGTCAAAGGCGAGGGTAAGAGGATTGTCACTTAAATATGTGCTTGCATTGATGCTGAACTCGGTTCCTACTAATTCTCCTGTGGAACTTATGAACTGGCCTTTGACCTCGTAGTTGCTGCTGGCGCCGGCCGTTTCCGTCCAGACTACAAGGAAGTTTGTCCCGTCAAAGGCCACATTGTTGTAGCCGAAATAGCCGAATCCAGTGCTTATGCTAATTTCTGTGTCTACTATGCCAGAAGTGGAAACAATACGGCCATAGACTTTTCTGCTATCTGGAATTGCGGGGTTCTCTACTTTATAGTAGCAAACCAGATATTGCCCATTGCCATAAGCTACTGCTGGCCCTATCCTGGCCTCTATGCCTGTGGCAATTAGAAACGGTGTGCCTGGAGACCCTGACGGATCTATAAACATGCCATAGAGGTCGGAAGGGATAGTGGCATCGTCCGCCCAAACCAAAAGGTAGTTTGTCCCGTCAAAGGCAATAAACGGGGCACTTCCCGATCGCCCGGTGGAAATCAGAGAGCCCACCAGAGTTCCGGTCTGAGAGACAAGCTGTGCTCCAACGCCATTGGCAGAACTGGCATCTCCATTAATGCCGACAAGATAGTTTGTGCCGTCAAAGGCTATCCCCCCGCTCATTTCATGGTTTACTGTTGTTGCGATTGGGAATTTGCTTCCGACTCCTGCTCCTAATGTCGTGACACACTTCTCAGTACTTTGCCCTGACTCGTTATCTGCCGCATCGTAGGCGGAGACTGCATAGCAGTACTGAGTGCTGGCATTAAGGTTGGTATCGCTGTAAGATGTCGTGGCAGAAGTCCCTATCACTGTCCCATCTCGGTATATCTTGTAGCCAGTAACCCCAACATTATCGGTAGAGGCTGTCCAAGCAATGTCTGTCTGACCGGAGCTGACTACAGTAACAGTGAGATCTGCTGGGGTACTGGGTGATGTGGTATCTGCGGCTCCGTTACTATCACCACATGCAAATAAGTATACCGCGGGCAAAACAACTAATATTAACATCCCGATAAATCTTAGACTACTTTTCATCATGTTCATTCCTCCCTTTCTCGGCACACATACCTGAGAGCATAACGACTGCTTAACCTTACTGGGCCACTGAGTTCAGTGTCAAGTTATCGAAAGTATATCATATTTTTGTAGTATTTTTAGTCCCCCTGTCAACAGTTTTGCATAGTATGCAACAACGTAACGATAAGGTGCATGGTTTCATTACGGTGAGAGACTTGCCACAAAATTTAAAAAGTCTTTTGAAGACTTGGGAGGAGAGGTGCGTTTGAATCTTTGTAGGATTCTGCAACTGTCTAATTCTAAAAAATATTTCTTGAAGTGTATTTTTTGCTTGATAGGGGAGTATAGGGTGTCCCCTCCCCGGACATATTTATTCACCTATTCTTGATCAATGATTGAAGCAAATGAAGCTTCGGCTTCCCTTGCCATGGATTGGCCGTTATGGAACTCGTTGATTAGCAGCTGGAGGACATTGACCATTGAACGTTTTGACCGATTCAATGTAGTAGTCATTCGTGGAAGTGAAGCGATCGTATCTTGAAACTCAGTAATCCGGCCTTCGACACTAGTTAAAGTATCAGAGAATTCACGAACCGCATCAAGGTTCTCTTTGGCCTGCCCAAGGTCGTCGTCTTCAACCTTAAATTCGATAGCCATCGCTGCGGCCTGAACTAAGGCGTTCATACCCGCGTTAAGATGTTGGCTAAAAAGGGGTAACTCTGCCTCCATCCTTTGAACGTATTGATCCATGTCGGCAGCAGCCCTCGCGATCAAACGTTTGGCGACCTTGCGATTAGTACAGTCTGGGCCTGAAGTAAATTCTTCTATTTCAGCTGTACGAGTCTGCATTTTTTCACCGATTTCGTTGGTTGCAGTTGCAATTCGTTCAGTTATTTCTGTGATAGTTGTGAACTCGTCCTCAAATTGTTCCATCAGGTCTAATAAACCTGGCTCGTCCTCAAAATCAGTCGTCCCAGAATCCAAGCTCCCCTCTTTTTTGATTGATGATTCGATGCCCAATATATGTTGTGCCTCAATTGAGTGCTTAGAACGCCAAGTTTGTATATGGCGAGTCAGATGAAGTCGCACCAGCTTTTCGAAGTCTTCTAAAGAGACAAATGACCAATAAAGACCACTTTTGTCTCCGAGATTTGACCTAAATTCCGTTATCTTAGCAAGCTGAGAATGGTCCAGCTTAGATGGTGGCACTGGGACTGGGGCATCCTTGAAGTAAAACATCAATTGGAGTGAGGATGGGTCCTGATCGAATCGTTCCTTGGCCCGCTGGAATTCCTCAACTGTCCCGGATCCAGCGCGTCCAGTTGACGTTCCAAAACGATACCACATTAGGCCTATGAATAAGTCGTAATCATCCGGTATTTGTTCATTTATTACAGCTTGAGGATCTTCACCAAAACTGGGATAGGCGTGAGTTTCCCAACGAATCAATTCAAGACGAATCCCGAGCTCGCGCGCCCATGCTGTATTAAAATCACGGATGACTTCTTCAAGACAGCTTCTCTCTTCATCGACATCACTCGGTGAGGCGACGAACACACTTAAAATGGTCTCTTGCCTTGCCAAAAGCATCCTCCTACATGCACATAACCAGTTATTAACCGGTTTTTTGATAACTACGGCAAATTTCAGAAAGTTCCAGTTTCAGGTTGAAATATACTGTGCAACAGACTGCATCTCATAATATATTGCTTTTTAGAGATTCTGAAATAAATTCAGAATGACATAGTAAGCATTTATTTACTGGTTTAATAAGCTATTAAAACGTGGAGTTATCAAAAGATTTGGTATGCTTAATGTAGCAGGTGTCCATGGAAGCTGTCAAGACTGTTTCCGGATTCCTGCAAGAACAGGAATCCGGAATTCGTATAATTCATGGGTTAATCTATTTCTTCAATCCCTTCTGCAGTGCTGCTTCTGCCCTGCGCATTGCGGATTCGGCCTTTTTCAGGGCCTCCTCTGCCTTTTTGTAAGCCTCGTCAGCCCTGCCCTCAGCCCTCTGGGCAATTGCCTTTGCCTCCTGAGCCAGTGCCTTTACTTCCTTGATATCCACCTCCAGCACTGTAACCCTGCTGTCAAGGGAATCGAGCTTCTGAATCATTGAGTCTACCTTCTTGTTAAGGGCAGCAACGCTGTCTTCAACAGTATCAACCTTCTTCTGTACAGGCTCAACCTGTTTGGCCACATACTCCCTTGTTGCACAGCCTGTTGTAAATAGCCCTAAAAGCATTAATAAAATAATCGTCTTTTTCATTTTGCACCTCTCCGGTAATCAGGACTTTTAGATTTTCCCGCCTACTCCTTTAACGCAGCCTGTGCAGCAGCAAATCTTGCTATAGGCACCCTGAAAGGAGAGCAGCTTACATAATCGAGTCCAAGCTGATGGCAGAATTCAACAGATTTTGGCTCTCCTCCGTGCTCACCGCATATGCCTAACTTGAGCCCCTTCTTGACCTTTCTGCCCTTGTCAACAGCTATGCGCATAAGGGCGCCGACTCCATCCGTGTCTATGGATATAAAAGGATCATCCTTGAGTATCCCGTTTTCTATGTAATAAGGGAGGAACCTGCCTGCGTCGTCCCTTGAAAGACCATAGACCGTCTGTGTGAGGTCGTTTGTGCCAAAGGAATAAAAGTCGGCATGGACTGCTATTTCATCAGAGGTTACACATGCACGGGGCAGCTCTATCATGGTTCCCACAGTGTATGCCACCCTTGCCTTGTATTTCTTCTTCACTTCCTCTGCCACACTTACAGCGAGGTCTCTCATTACTTCAAGCTCTCTGACATGTGCGACAAGGGGTATCATTATCTCCGGGATAACCTTTCCCTTCTCTTTTGAGACCTCACATGCAGCCTCCATAATGGCCCTGACCTGCATCTCGTATATCTCAGGGAAAGTCACCCCAAGACGGCATCCGCGGTGTCCGAGCATGGGATTGAATTCGTGAAGCGATTTATTCTTGGCACTCAGTTGTTTAAATGAAACGCCCATCTCTTTGGCCAGTGCCTTCAGTTCAGCATCGGTATGGGGCAGGAACTCATGAAGCGGCGGGTCCAGAAGCCTTATGGTTACAGGGAGACCATTCATTGCCTTGAATATTCCTTTAAAATCACCCTTCTGCATGGGGAGAAGCCTGGCAAGTGCGTTCTTTCTTCCCTCAACAGTCTCGGAGAGTATCATCTCCCTCACGACCATTATTCTGTCAGCCTCAAAAAACATATGCTCTGTCCTGCAAAGACCAATCCCTTCAGCCCCAAAACCTCTTGCTGTAACAGCATCCTTCGGAGCATCGGCATTTGCCCTGACCTTTAATTTTCTGAACTTGTCCGCCCAGGTCATTAATTCCTTGTACCACTTGTTGCGGTCAGGATCAGCTGACAACAGATTCAATTTACCTTCATATACACGGCCCTTTGAGCCGTTCAGGGTTATCCAGTCACCCTCTTTCAGCACTCTGCCGTTTACATAAAGTTCCTTCTTTTTCAGGTTTATCTCGAGTTCAGAACAGCCCACAATACAGCATTTACCCCAGCCCCTGGCAACAAGTGCTGCATGGCTTGTCATACCGCCCTTGGCAGTAAGAATTGCTGCTGCGGCATGCATTCCGTGTACGTCCTCAGGTGATGTCTCGTTTCTGACAAGTATCACGGGCTCACCCTTCTTTGCCCACGCCTCTGCATCATCAGCAGTAAATACAATCCTTCCTGTAGCACCGCCCGGACCGGCAGGCAGACCCTTTGCGAGTTCCACGACCTTCTTTTCAGCCTCAGGGTCAACACTTGGATGTAAAAGCTCGTCTATCTGATCAGGCTTGACCCGCAGAATAGCGGTTCTTTTGGAGATTAATCTGGATTTGGCCATATCAACAGCCATCCTTATGGCAGCCTGACCGTTACGCTTGCCAACCCTTGTCTGGAGCATCCAGAGCCTTCCGTTTTCTATTGTGAATTCGATATCCTGCATATCCTTGTAATGTTTTTCAAGCTTCCTCTGTATGGTGTATAACTGCTTGTATACCTTGGGCATCGCCTCTTCAAGAGACGGTAGATGCTTTGTATCAGCTGTTTTACCGGCATTGTTAACAGGGTTTGGTGTCCTGATACCGGCCACAACGTCCTCTCCCTGTGCATTTGGCAGCCACTCGCCGAAAAATACGTCTTCACCTGTGGCTGGGTTACGCGTAAAGGCAACACCGGTTGCAGAATCATCACCTGTATTACCAAAAACCATTGCCTGGATATTTACTGCAGTTCCCCAATCCTCGGGTATCTTCTCAATCTTGCGGTACGAAATAGCACGTTTTCCCATCCACGACTGGAAAACAGCGCTTATAGCGCCCCAGAGCTGCTCGTGCGGGTCGTCAGGAAACTCCTTTTTAAGGGTCTTTTTTATTATTACCTTGAATTCTTTGCAGAGTTTTTTCAGGTCATCCACTGTCAGGTCAGTATCATTCTTGTAACCCTTTGTCTTCTTTATCCTGTCCATTGCGTGCTCAAGTTTCTCGCGGATACCATCACCGTCTTCTGTCTCTATACCAACAGCCTTTTCCATAACAACGTCAGAGTACATCATAAGCAAACGGCGGTATGCATCATATACGAAGCGCTCGTTTTTGGTCTGTTTTATGAGTCCGGGAATGGTCTTCGTGGTAAGGCCGACGTTCAGGACGGTTTCCATCATGCCGGGCATGGAGGTACGTGCCCCTGAACGGACGGAGACGAGAAGCGGGTTGTCCGGGTCTCCGAATTTCTTCCCCATAATCTTCTCAATCCTGGCTAATGCCTCCTCTACCTGTTTTTTAAGTTCCCGTGGATACTTGCGATTGTTTTTGTAATAAAGGGTACAAACCTCTGTGGTTATCGTAAATCCAGGTGGTACCGGAATGCCAAGGTTGGTCATCTCTGCGAGGTTTGCCCCCTTGCCTCCCAGAAGATTCTTCATGTCAGACCTTCCGTCAGCCTTGCCGTTGCCGAAGAAATAGACATACTTTTTAGCCATATAGATTGCCTCCCTAAGTAATTTTCTGATTAACCGTATTTTTTTCAAATAATGCAGACAATGCAAAATACGATAACCCAAAATTGATATTTTTTTCAAGTTTTTCAAGCAGAATTTACTGAAAATGTGGCATTTTATCCCGGAAGCAGCGACAAAAAGCCTTCATCGAGTAAAAAAAACAAAGCAATCAATCCTGAACGGGTTATTTTTCTCTCTGGTTAGGCTTATTTTAATAACTGTAAGGCGTGCCTTGCTATGGAGAGACATGATAAACCCTGAAAGGTTTTAAGTATAATATTTGTTATGCATTTATGCGACATAGTGTTTCCTCAGAATCTACCGCCACTTACGTACCATGTACCGGAAAAACTCCGCCCATCCGTAAAAGCCGGTATGATGGTACTGGCACCGTTGAGGGGGAAGATAAAAAAAGGCATGGTTTTAAGGCATTATCCTTCGGGCAGCGGGACCTTTAAGGGCAGGTTGAATGAAATACTTGAGATTGTTATGCCTGCATATTCTCCTGCAATGACCGAGCTGATTGACTGGAGTACAGACTACTACATCACAAACCATGGAACAATGCTGAAAAACATACCATTTAAAGAGATTCTCAAGGCAGCAAGAAAACCCCGCCACAGACCCCCTGCTGCATTTGAATTTACCCCCCCGTTACCATCTAAAGAGGAGACTGCTTTTATAAATGAGATATCGACTTCAGCCCAAAAAGGAGAGTACAGGACCTTTCTGTACCATGCACCGGGAGATGAACACGAGATCGGCTTTGTGCTGGGACTTCTTCAGGGGATGCGCAGCGCCCTCATACTTGCACCAGAGGTCAGGGATGCAGAGCTCATTTACTCGCTCCTGCGGGGGCTGCCGGACGGCAGCAGGGTCTGTGCATACCATGGAGAAATGAAGAGAACCGAGAGGTATGATTCCATCGAAGGCATATACGCCGGCAGATACGACATAGTGGTCGGAACAAGGCCTGTTGTGTTTGCCCCCCTATTCTCCCCCTCGGTAATTATCGTAACAAAGGAGCACAACACGGCATACAAACAGGAAGAGTCCCCAAAATACCATGGGAGAGACGTTGCCGTAATGAGGGGATTTATTGAAAAGGTACCGGTTGTATTGACCTCTGTCACTCCCTCTGTGGAATCCTGTTACAACTCCTTTAATAAGAAGTACATCCTTCTTAGCCAGAAAGAAAGGGGCACCGGGCCTGCTGTCTCCCTGATTCAACTAAGGAAAGCAAAAACGGTTGCCCCTTTTTTATCAGTAAAGCTTCTGAACAGTTTAAAGACTGCCATTAGTAAATCAGAAAGACCTGCAGGTGCCATGGTGGTTATACAGCGCCGTGGGTATTCCATGCTGAAATGCGATGACTGTGAAGAGATAGAGATGTGTGCTGAGTGTCAGACTCCACTTGTTGTGCACAGGGGAGAGGGGCTTGTCTGCCATATCTGCGGCTACAGCAAAGAGATACCCCACTCCTGCAGCAGGTGCGGCAGCTTTAAACTCAGTCATTTTGGGGCAGGAACGGAAAGGATTGAAGAGGAGTTAAAAAAACACCTCGGTATAAACGTAATCAGACAGGACAGCGATATCTCCAGGAAGTCTAAAACAAAAAAACAGGAGCCGGAATCCGTGAATGCATCATCAGAGGTCTTGATTCCTGATTCCACCGCCCGACACATCGTGGTAGGTACACTGAAGGCAAGGAGGATACCCCAAAAGAGTCTGGACATTATTGCATTCCTGAATCCGGACCTGCTGCTGAACCTCCCTGAGGTGAGGGCCCCTGAAAAACTCGTTCAGGAGATATACTCTTTAAGAGGGCTCCTCTCTGAAAAAGGACGGCTATTGCTCCAGACGGAGATACCATGGCATCCTGTATATAAATACTTAAGGAAATGGGACTATATGGGATTTATAAAAGACGAACTCAAGGTAAGAAAAGAGAGCTCCATGCCGCCTTATACAAAGCTGGTGACCCTCTGCATCTATACGAATGACGATAAGTTCACCACTGACAGGCTCAGTGATACCATCAGGAGAGCATGCGGCAGGATAGAGGCCATAGGCCCCATCAGAATAACACCGAGGATAAAGGGTTACTCCTCCTGTTTTCAGGTTATTTTAAGGGATATGAACAGACAGGCACTGAAGGAGTGCGCAAAGTCCATAAAGAAAGTTGTTGAGCATACCGGCATGACATTAAGGATAGACGTTGACCCGGTGCTCTTTTAGTATCAATCTTGCTGTCTCTATATCTTTGCCTATCTCTTTTTTGAGTGATTCAGCATCAGGAAAGGTCCTCTCGCCACGGATTCTGTCAATGAAAAAGAGCCTGATATCCTTGCCTAACAGGTCACCGTTGAAATCAAAGAGATGGGCCTCGTAGCTCAGTGCCTCACCACCAAAGGTGGGGTTTTTACCTATATTTGCCACTCCGTCATAGACATTGCCGTTTATCTTCACCTTAACTGCATAGACCCCCTCTCTGGGTGCCAACTCATTCGGGGTCTCAATGTTTGCAGTCGGTATGCCGAGTATGCTTGCCCCCCTGCCGGCCCCTGTAATCACCCTGCCGTGTATTGAATAGGGCCTTCCAAGCAGAGTGGCTGCCTCACATACCCTTCCCCACAGCAGAAGCTGCCTAATCCTGCTGCTGCTGACAATATAACCGGAAATCCTCCTGTTTCTCACAACATTAACCTTAAACCCATACTTTCTGCCACGCCTCCTGAGCAGGTCAGTGGTGCCCTTTTTTCCTTTACCAAATCGATAGTTATGACCTACTATCACATGTTTTACCTTAAGTTTCCCTACCAGCACTTCCCTGACAAAATCATCGGGTGCCATCTTTGCAAACTCCCTGTCAAAATCAATACATAAAAAGACATCAATGCCGGTCATCTCAATAAGCCTTATTTTCTCATCAAGGGGGGTAAGGAGTTTCAGTTTCCTGTCAGGGGCTATCACCTTGAGTGGATGGGGATCAAAGGTAATGACTATTGAGGTGCCGCCGCCACGGGCTGCATCCATCACTTTACGGAAGATCTTCTGATGACCGAGATGGACTCCGTCAAAATTACCAATCGTTACAACAGGATCCGGGAACTCCTTATCCAATGCCTGGAGACCTTTGATTACAACCATCTGACCTTTTTACAGCATATTATTTTAACGTTAGACATACTTTAAACCCGGGTTCCCTTGTTATTATAAAGTTATATGAAAAAGCCGACACATTTTGTGTAATGGATTTCCCTTTATCTAAAAATTATAAAACCTTGCCTTAATTAAAGTAAATATGCAAAATATATGACATTCGACAGAATGCCTCCGGTATCAACTATTAACTATTATATATGCAAGCTATGTCAACGATGTGTCATCTTGTGTCATCTTAAAACAAGCCGGAGTATACCAGGGGGTTGAATCCAGGGTAAATGCCTGTATACTGTAAACGGTATATTTTTTGCATTAAATCATGATATTACGATCGCGAAAGTTAAATAATTTCAATAATAAGGAGCTCCATGCCTGAGGATTTGACGTATAAATCAGCCGGCGTCGATATCGACGAAGGAGAGCGTTTTGTAAGGCTCATCTCGCCAATGGTAAAGGAGACCTTCCGGAAAGAGGTACTTACCGGCCTCGGACAATTCGGGGCCCTCTTTGAGCTTGCCCCCGGCAAATATAAAAGGCCTGTACTGATAAGCGGAACAGACGGCGTTGGAACAAAGCTGAAGATTGCTTTTATGTGTGACAGGCATGACACCATCGGTATTGACCTTGTTGCAATGTGTGTAAATGATATTCTGACCTCCGGAGCTGAACCTCTCTTCTTTCTCGACTACCTGGCAACCGGAAGGCTTATGGCGGAAAAGGCAAGCGAAATCATCAGTGGTATTGTAAGGGGTTGCAAGGAATCCGGATGTTCACTTATCGGTGGTGAAACGGCAGAGATGCCAGGATTTTACAGGGAAGATGAATATGACCTTTCAGGTTTTGCCGTTGGTGTTGCAGAGAGGGAAAAGGTAATAGATGGAAGCACGGTCTCCCATGGTGACCTCATTGTTGGCATTTCATCAAGCGGACTTCACAGTAACGGATACTCCCTTGTGAGGAAGCTATTTTTCGATTTGAAGGCATTTAAACCCGATACCTTCATCGAGGAGTTCGGCAGGACGCTCGGTGAAGAGCTGCTTGAGCCCACAAGGATATATGTAAAAGCCTTTAACCTGCTGAAAGATGCAGGGCACAATGTCAAGGCAATGGCCCATATAACAGGCGGTGGAATACCCGGAAATCTCCCAAGGGCACTCCCTGAAGGGATGGAAGCGGTTATCAGAACGGGGTCATGGCCTGAGCAGCCTGTTTTTCAGGTGATCCGCAAAACCGGAAACATATCAGGGGAAGAGATGAAAAAAGCCTTTAATCTCGGCATCGGATATATTGTAATATTACCCCCTGATCAGGGAGACAGGGCTGTTTCCCTCTTAAAGTCATCAGGTTACGAGAGTTTTATCATAGGTGAAATACAGAAAGCCACATCAGGGATTAAGGCAGGGATCAGGTATGTATAAAGTGAAAAAGTTCATCCGCCGTCTCTTCAACCCAGTTACCATAATCCTTGTCTCCAGTGGCAATAAAAAACCTGTCAGTGCCAAACTCCCCTCTATCGGGATCATCCTGATCCTCGCTTCATGGATTGTTTTTACCGGATATATTATCTCTGTGGGTGTGACAACTACAAAATACTTTGCCATAAAAGACAAGCTCGACTTCTACTACAGCCAGTTTGTTGAGCTGAGAACCACCATCAATTCCCTTAAAAAGGCAGAGACAAAGTTTAACAGGCTTTTCTCTCTTAAGAGCAAAGCGGATATCCTTGAGACCCTCGATGTTTCCGATACAGGCTCTCTTGACATGGAACTGCTGAAAAAGCAGATCGAAAGGAGTATGGAGACTGTTGGAGAGATAAAAGACTATCTGAGACAGCAGAGGGACATCTATTTTGCAACCCCGATCGGCATGCCTGTTGATAAAGGATATATAAGCTCCAATTTTGGATGGAGAACCCATCCGCTGACAGGCAAAAGAAACTTTCATTCAGGGGTGGACGTGGCTGCCTGGCCAGGCTCACCTGTCAGGGCAACTGCCGATGGAATTGTCAGCTTTGCCGGATGGAGTGGAGGAAGCGGCAAACTTGTTGTTATAGAGCATGGATTCGGGTTCACTACATGTTTTGCCCATAACAGAAAAATCATCGTGAAAGTGGGACAACGGGTCAAGAGGGGTGATGTCATTTCATATGTCGGCTCAACCGGTAATACCACGGGGCCTCATGTCCATTACGAGGTCTGGATAGACAAGAAACCTGTTAACGCCAAAACCTTTATGGGGGTGAAAAAAAATGTTCAATAAGAAAAACGACAGGATTGAAACACTTATCGGCAGCAATACAACCATAAAAGGAGACATCGAGATCAAGGGGACCATACGCATTGACGGAAGATTCGAAGGAACTATCAAGGCGGACTGGATAGTGGTTGGCGAAAACGGACATTTGAAGGGTGATGCATTTGCAAATGGTGTAATTGCCGGTGGAACGGTTGAAGGCAATATCTCTACCAGTGAATCTGTTGAGATAAATTCCAGCGGCAAGGTATTTGGAGATGTGCAGACCCAGAAACTTGTTATTATAGAGGGCGGCATTTTTGAGGGACGCTCAAGGATGCAAAAAGAACATAAACAAGAGAAGAAGGTTGTTGAGCTCCAGAAGGGACAGAAGGCTGACTAACCTGAGAGCTCGTTATTTTATTAAGATACCTGAAACAGTGATAAATGGTTGAAGGGAGCGATATGACAGATTCTTCACTCATTCTCGATGGACATCGTGTCCATCTGCGAGGTAATTTCGCAATTAACCATCCAGGTGAATTTACAGCGAAATTAAAACCGTTCAGACTCTATCATACCGCTTCCTTTTCAGGTTTTGTAATCAAAAAACCCGAGTGAAGCAATCCCGAAGAATATATCAGGATAACACACCCCTTCAGGACGCAATTGAAAAGTGGCTTGCGGTAGTCGAACCGCTTCCGCCAAAGGAAGGGGAGTTCATTCCCGTGCATCAGTCCGCGGGCAGGATAACCGCCCAGGCAGTACAGGCCATGATATCCTCACCCTTCTTTCACTCCTCTGCAATGGACGGCTACGCAGTACGTTTTCATGAAACCTTTGGTGCAACAGAGACACATCCCCTGCGCCTAAAACTCAACGAAGAGGCAATCCCCGTAAATACCGGCGAGCCCATGCCCCATGGGTTCAATGCAGTCATAATGGTTGAGGATGTCAGCATCGAGGGGTCTTTTATCGAGATAACGGAATCCGTCACCCCGTATCAGCACGTAAGGACCGTGGGTGAAGATATTGTCCAGACTGAGTTGATACTGCCGGAAAATCAGAGGATCAGGCCTGTTGATATCGGTGCCATACTTGCGGGCGGTCATACCGGGGTATCTGTCAGGAAAAAACCACTCGTAACCCTGATACCAACCGGCAACGAGGTGGTGGAGCCGGGAACTACACCGCTCAGAAAAGGTAATATAATCGATTTCAACAGTTACATGACAGGTGCCCTCATCAATCAGTGGGGCGGGGAGTTCAGGAGAGAAGGCGTTGTTTCAGACGATAAGGAATTGCTTAAGGAGAGAATTTCAGAGTCATTGAAGGATAGCGATCTTGTTGTGGTTATCGCAGGTTCTTCTGCAGGGACAAAGGACTTTACACCAAATGCGATAGGAGAGCTCGGCAGGATAATCGTCCACGGCATCAATATAAAACCGGGCAAGCCCGTACTCCTTGGCATGGTTAAGGACAAGCCGGTTATCGGACTTCCGGGTTATCCGGTCAGTGCCTATATAACATTTGAGTTGTTTGCAAAACCGCTTGTTTACCATTTGCTCGGCATTGTGCCGGAGATGCCCGGGATATTAAAGGCCTGGCTCTCCAGACCAATAGCCTCTTCACTCGGACAGGAGGAGTTTCTGAGGGTAAAGGTTGGAAAAGTAGGTGGCAAATACATAGCAACACCATCAGGCAGGGGGGCCGGTGCCCTGATGACGCTTCAAAGGGCTGACGGGATTGTCAGGATTCCGGCAATGAGCGAAGGCCTGGCACAGAAGTCCGAAGTTGAGGTAACCCTTTTGAGATCAAGAGATGAGATTGAGAATACAATTGTATGTATCGGAAGTCATGACAACACACTTGACATCCTTGCAAACCTCCTGAAGAAGCGGTCCCACTCCTACAGCCTCTCTTCAGCACATGTGGGCTCAATGGGGGGGATAATGGCTATAAAGAAGATGGAGACACATATCGCGGGTACTCACCTTCTTGACGAATCCACAGGAGAGTACAATATCCCGCTCATTAAACGGCTTCTCTGTGATATACCTCTCTTAGTGGTAAATCTTGTTCATCGTCAACAGGGACTCATAGTCCGGAAGGGCAATCCAAAAAGGATAAGGGTGATTGAAGACCTTACCCGTGAGGGAATTGTATTTATTAACCGGCAGCGTGGCTCCGGGACCAGACTCCTGACGGACAAGTGTCTGAAGGACAGGGGGATCCCCCCACAGGAGATAGAGGGCTATGACCGGGAAGAGTATACCCATATGGGCGTGACCTCTGCAGTTGCTACAGGTGTGGCAGACGCCGGGATGGGGATTCTTTCGGCTGCAGTGGCACTTGGGCAGGAGTTTATCCCGGTGGCAAAGGAGAGGTATGACCTGATAATAAGGGGTGAGTATATCGAAACCCCAAAGATACAGTCTCTCCTTAATATCCTGACATCCGACAGCGAGTTCAGGAATCTGGTAACGACCCTGGGAGGGTATGATGTGAGTGACATGGGGAAAGTTATCTACACAACCGTGGGCCCTCCGCGCAATTGATATTTCAATCAGCGAGACAAATCCTGTAATATTATAGGATGAAACCTTTAAGCTTCTCTTTAGACTTAAAACTCCCCCTGCCCTCCCCTGATGACAAGAGGGCAGATGTGGAGAGACTCAGTGAGACCGCTGCCATAGAGGACATTCATGTTCCCCTTGAGCTGATGAGGGCCCTGCCCACGGTGCTGAGGGAGAAGAATTTTGCAATAAAGCCTGTTTTCGGCATAACCGGACCCTGCACCAGATTACTGGAAATAGATTCAGAACAGGTCTTCGGCATTGCCATTGATATCGGCACCACCAACATAGTCGCCTCCCTTTTTGACTTAAAAAGCTCAAAAAAGATTTCAGAGAAGCACATGACGAATCCCCAGACCGTTTATGGCGATGACATTCTCAGCAGGATGCATTTTGCCATGAGCCGTGGGGTTGAAGAACTGCAGAGGGCGGTTATTGGTGGCCTGAACAGTATAATCGCATCACTCGCGGATGACGCAAAGATAAAGACCCCAAGGGTATTTGCTGTCACTGTGGCTTCAAATACAGCAATGACCCATCTTCTGCTCGGCCTTGATGTGAGCAATATTCCGGTTGAACCCTACATCCCTGTTGTACATTCACCTGATTTTCTGAAAGCAGGTGAGCTTGACCTTGCAGCAAATCCCGAAGCAGTAGTCTATGCATTTCCGAATGCCGGCAGCTATGTAGGCGGCGACATTATCTCGGGAATACTCTCTATCGGAATTCATAAGGCTGAGGCCCCGACTGTCCTTATTGACGTGGGAACAAATGCAGAGATTGTGGTCGGCATGAAGGACTGGCTCTTCGTAGGCGCCGGGGCTGCGGGTCCTGCACTTGAGGGGGGGATTTTCAGTGCAGGCATTAGGGCTCAGCCAGGGGCCATTTACAGGGTTGACATAGATCCTGTCACTCATGATGTAAGATATAAAACCATTGAAGATACCCCGCCGGCTGGTATCTGTGGCTCGGGTGTAATTGACCTGATTGCAGAGCTGTTTGAAAAAGGCATTATTGACAGTATGGGGAGATTCAGGGATACAGCAGGGGTAATCAAGACAGAAAACGGCCCTTCGTTTGTTGTCGTACGCACTGAAAGAGCAACGATAGAGGTTAGTGAACGGGAAATCAACAATTTTCTGAGATCAAAGGCAGCAATGTTTACATCCCTTCATGTACTGCTTAAATCCCTTGGTCTTGGGTTCAGAGATATAGACAGGTTTTATATTGCAGGAGCTCTCGGTTCAGGGGTCAGGGTTCGGAAGGCAATAGGTATCGGGATGCTTCCTGATATACCTGTTGAGAAATATATCCCCGCCAATAACTCCTCGCTCAACGGGGCTGAGTTGTTACTCACAAATGGCGAACTGTACAGGGAAGTGGAAAAGATACGCTCAATGATTACCTACAGGGAAATGAACACTGACACCGAGTTCATGAAGGAGTTCCCGGATGCCCTCTTTCTTCCACACCTGAACCCCGACATCCTTACTAATGGATAACAGCGAAACCCAAGCCACAGACTCTTCCGTGATTAATTTGACCCTCCGTTTAATTTTATGAGATAATGACAGGATGAAAAAAAGGTTGTTGTTATTACTTATATCACTCACCCTCGTCTCCTGTGTAACTCCTGCGGTAATAAAAAAGCCGGCTACCGGGACAGTGGTTGAAACAGTCAGCACCAAAGAGGCCGGGATTCCATCAACAGCCAATGAGGAATCTTCCCTGAACTATATCCTCGGCTATCAGGCCGAGATGGAAGGCCGATGGGCTGAAGCACTCAAATACTACGAAGAGGCGTCAAAACTTGACCCTGCTTCTCCGTACCTGAAAGTACAGATTGGACGCATCCTGCTCAGAACCGGCAAGGTAAAGGCTGCAACAGAAAAGATAGAAGAGGTAATAAAGAGTTATCCTGATTACCTGCCCGCCCTCAGACTCCTTGGACAGCTTTATAATGGTCAGAAAAAAACCGCCGATGCCATCAGGATATACGAAAGGATAATCAGGATTGATCCAGCTGACACTGAGGCGCATCTCTTCCTGGGTATGCTCTATGCCGCTGAAAAAAAGTACCCGGAATCCATAAATGTCCTCGAAAAATTTCTTGAAAAGAGGCCGGATAATCTGATGGCCCTTTATTATCTTGGGTCGGTCTATTTTGATATGAAGGATATTGAAAAGGCAGAGACGTATTTTCAAAAATGCCTTGAGTTGAAGCCCGACTTTGACGCCGCCCTTTACAGGCTCGGCCTCATCAGTGAGGTCAGGGGTAAAAACGATGAAGCAATAAAATACTACAAAAAGGCATCGGAAATTAATCCGTTTAATTTTCAGGCCAGAGAAAGACTTTCGAGGTTATACATAAAAGAGAACAAACTGCAGGAAGCCATAGATGAGCTTGAAAAGATAAGCAGTCAATTTCCCAAAAACACAGAGATACATAAAAGACTCGGGCTTCTGTACTTTGACAATAAAGAGTATGAAAAGGCTATTGATCAATTCAGGCTCGTGATAGAGGCAAAACCTGATGACCTTGCAGTAAGGTATTACCTCTCCCTTGCCCTTGGCACACTCAAAAAATACGACATGGCCATAGATGAGCTCAAGGCGATACTCGCCCTGGACCCAAAAAATATCCAGGCATTCCTGAATCTGGCCTACATCTATTCAGACTCCGGACAATACGAGGATGCAATAAAGACATATGATGAATTAATTGCAATTGACGCCAAACCTGAATATTATATATACAAGTCATCAAACCTGCTGAAACTTAACAAGACCAAAGCTGCTGAAAAGACGCTTAAGGAGGCGATTGAAAGGTTTGGAGAAAATGACGAACTCTACTTTAATCTTGCAGTTGTCTACGAAAAAGAGAAGAGATTCGATGACATGGTCAAATTTCTCAAAAAAACCTTAAGCCTCAATCCAGACCATGCTGATGCACTTAATTTCCTTGGGTACAGTTATGCTGATAAAGGGATTAAACTCGACGAGGCATTATCAATGATACAGAAAGCCCTCTCTCTTATGCCGGGTAACGGTTACATTATTGACAGCCTTGGCTGGGTTTATTATAAACTCGGCAGATACGAAGAATCCCTGAAAGAACTCAGACGGGCTGTAAAGACAGTAAAGGATGACCCTTTGGTTTACGAGCACCTCGGTGATGTGCTTACAGCCATAGGGAATGAAAAAGAGGCCATTGAGGCATACAGGAAGGCCCTTCTTTACTCTGAAAAAGAGGAAGGCCTTAAAGAGCGGGTCGAGAAAAAGCTGGAAGAATTATCCAGCAAATAACTATTAACCTACAATCCTGCCAATGACATCACTCTATTCACCTGCAAAGATAAACTGGTTTCTTAAGGTCCTCGGCAAAAGAGCAGACGGTTACCACAACATCTATTCCGTCATGCAGAGGATTGCCCTCAGTGATACACTCTCTTTTGAAGAGACAAAAGGGGAGATAGTGATAGAGTCGGACCTTGAGATTGCAATGGAAGAGAACCTTGTTTACAAGGCTGCCGCACTTATGAAGAAACATACCTCCTGTTCTTCAGGAGCCAGGATAAAACTTTTAAAAAAAATACCCCTTCAGGCTGGGCTCGGCGGCGGCAGCAGTAATGCAGCCACTACACTTTTTGGATTAAACAACCTGTGGAAGACAGGGCTTAACCTCAGGACATTAACAGAGCTGGGCGCAAGTTTGGGCTCGGACGTGCCTTTTTTCCTGAACGGCCCCATTGCCGTTGTTGAAGGCAGGGGAGAGGTGATTACACCCTTGCAGGCTTCAACGAAGGAGATTACACTGCTCATTGTAAAGCCTGGACACGGTATATCTACTGCCCTTGCCTACAAAGAAGTAGCAGAATATTCTGAGATGGACAGGTCCCGGCTGGACCTGCTCATTAAGATACTCAAGTACGGTCCGATTGACAGGCTGCCTGAAGTCCTCGGTAATGACTTTGAAGAGCCGGTATGCAGGCTGTATCCTGAACTCAAAGATATCAGGGACAGGCTATTGAACCAGGGGGCAATTGCTGCCTTGCTGTGCGGCAGCGGCTCCAGCATCTTCGGGGTATTCACAAACAATGCATATGCAGAAGAGGCGTCAAGGTCATTTGGAGACCTCTGGCACGTGGTAACGGAAACGGTTTCCCATTAATGACAAATACATTTAATATGTTCAGCTTAAAGACCAACGGCCGCAGAACAGGAAGGATGGGAAAGGCCGACTGGGAAATCCTCAGGGAAGTCCTTCCCCGGCTTGAGATCAAATCCAACGGGTTTATCGACCCTGCTGAAATCTTCGGCAGGCAGGCGCCACTGTATGTTGAAATAGGGTTTGGCAACGGAGACTTCCTCTTTGAAAAGACGATAAGCACCCCTGATGCTGATTTTATCGGGATCGAACTCTACATAACAGGTGCTGCCAAATTACTGAAAAAAATCGTCCAGCACAAAAACACCTCTGACGGCCCTTACCTGAAAAACCTCCGTATATTTATAGATGACTCACGGAAGGTTCTTGAAAAAAATATTCCTGATGAAAGCATAGACGGAATTTATATACTCTTTCCCGACCCGTGGCCAAAAAAACGGCACAACAAGAGGAGACTCGTCAAGCCTGAGTTTTCACGGCTTATTTATTCAAAACTGAAAAATGGTGGATTTATTGTAACAGCTACAGACCACCACGACTATGCCGAAGGGATAGCAGAATCTTTCACTACCGGCTTTCAGCCATCAAAAACAGAGCTGTCCGATATCAGAACAACAAAATATGCCTCAAGGGCCATAGCTCAAGGGAAAGAACTCCACATCTCTGCATTCAGAAAGATTTTTTAGCGCCTTACTTTTCGAGTATATATCCGACCACATCTCTCAGGTTGTTAAAAACCCTGTCAGCATAGCCTGAGCTTGAGTCCTTGCCGGTTCTTACAAGTATAGCCTCTGCCCCGACACTTTTTGCCAACTCCATATCCGTACCCTTATCACCAACAACTATCGAGGAGCGCAGGTCGACATTAAAATCACTCCTTGCCCTGAGTAACATGCCGGGAGATGGCTTTCTGCAGGCACAGTTGTCATCAGGGTGGTGAGGACAATAATAAAAAGCATCAAACCCGTATCTTTCGAGGAAAATATTATTTACACTCTCGGTAAACTTTTTTTCAACTATTCCCCTTGCAATCCCTGACTGGTTACTCACTCCAATCAACAAAAAACCTTTATCTTTCAGCTTGGTTAGCATCTTTACATCAGGAAACACTTTAAGGTCATCCATCCTGTTGAGGTAATCTGCATCATGGCAGAGGATACCATCTCTGTCAAAAAAGACCGCCTGTTTTGCCGGTACAATCTGCAAAAGCGCATCAAAAACCTCTTCAGGTGTAATTTGTCTGAGACAAAGGACATCACCTCTGGGGCATCTCCTCTCAAAACAGGGAGAACACTCCAGGTCTGTTTTGAGCACAACATCACTCAGGCCAAACTCTATTTCTGAGTCAAAGCCGTTATCTCCGGGACGTACACACGATGGAGGGCCTGTGAGGGTAGGGTCAGTGGAACCGAATATCGACACAAGCGGGGTACCGACTGCATAACCCAGATGCATGGGGCCAGAATCGTTTGAGACAACCGCGTCTGCCTGCGAGAGTATGGCAATAAGGTCTCTGAGCGATGTAATCCCGGCAAGGTTCATAACCCGGTCTGCTGCTGTCAGGTCATGGTTTATCATACCCGTTATTTTATCTGCTATACCTCTTTCAGCCTCAGATCCTGTTAACACTACACTTCCGCCAAGCCTCCTGATTATCATCTCTGAAAGGCCTGCATAGCTCTCCTCCGGCCATCTCTTTGCCGAACCATAGGTGGCTCCCGGATTTAATACAACAATGGGTCTGCATAATCCTTCCAGCACCTCTGTTGCCTTTAGCCGTTCATGAGTGTCCAGGTATATCCAGGGATGTCTGTATACGGCCTTAAGACCAGCCCCCCTCAGGAGGTTCAGATAGTAAAGAACGTGGTGAAGGCGCTTTGTTTCTGCTGTTACAGGAATGCCCCTGCTTAATAAAAAACCCCTTCCGTCACGGTTATAACCGATTCTTTCCGGTATGCCTGAAAGATAGGCGAGTATGGCGGCATCAAAGGCATTCTGAAAAAGGAAAGCAGAATCATAGCAGCCCTTTCTTAAATCCCCGGAGGCAGACAGTTTTCCTATAACACCGCTATATTCCGTTTTATACTCAACAAATCTGTCTATATTCGGGTCCTTTCCAAATACAGGGGCAATCCACCTCTTTCCCATGAGATGAATCTCTGAATCACGATATTCAGACCTCAGAACCCTGAAGGATGGCAATGTCATCACAGCATCACCAATCCAGTTTACACCCCTTACAAGTATCTTTTTTCTGTCATTCATTGAAAATCCATAATCCTTTGTTTGGTTCTACCGAGTTTATAAACCGAGTCTTTTAATTCCAAATTGAATACAGGCTTCTCTGTGCTTTCCCGAAAGCTTTCGGGATGGTTTGTTCTACTATTTGTTGTTTCTCTCAGTTTCCTGAAGAGTTCCCGAAAATATCTTGTTTTTCTCTGTGCCTTCCCGAAAGCTTTCGGGATGGTTTATTCTGCCTCATTTCAGTATTCCAATCAGTTTCCCGAAGAGCCTTCCCTGTAAATATGAACATCCCTCTGGGGGAATGGAATTCTTATGCCGGTTTCCCTGAATTTCCAGTATATGGAGCTGTTTATCTCGTGAATTGTCAGCCCCCGAACAGCGGGTTCCCTGGCCCAGCACAGGAGTTCAAATCTCAGCGATGAATTCCCGAATTCCCTGAACCTTACCCTCGGGGCAGGAGAATCAAGAACGTTTTTATTCTCAAGGGAAATATCGAGCAGGGTTTTCTCAACAAGGTCAATATCACTTCCGTAGGCCACTGAAATCGGTATCCTCACCCTGAATCTCGGTACCGGCGCACTTTCATTGATAATCTTTGTATTTGCAACGATTGCATTCGGGATGGCTATCAATATATCATCTCTTGTCTTGATCCGCGTGCTTCTCAACCCTATTGCCACAACCTCCCCCCGCTCCCCCCCATCCAGCACAATGTAGTCCCCGATCTTGAAAGGCTTGTCTATAAAGACACTGACACCCCCGATAAAATTGGCTATCGTATCCTTTGCGGCAAGGGCCACGGCAGCCCCTGCAATACCGGCTGAGGCGATAAGGGGGGTGATGTTTATCTTCCAGTAAGATAGTATTATTGTCAGGGAGGCAATTATTATGGCAACTTTGGCGATATTTTCAACCAGCGGTACGATATCCCTGCCCAATCCGGTCACATCGGATACCTTGTTGATGGTATGTTTAACTATCAGCCTGCTTATTCTTATTATGGTTATAGTCCAGATCAAGGTAATTACCGTATAAAGCAAGCCATTCGAATAAAATATAATCTTTTGAGGTGGATTCAGGTATAAAACGGCATTAATCAGGCCAATCAGGATTATGGTCAGGAATATCGGATAATGGATAAGGTCTATTATTATGTCGTCAATCTCTGTTTTCGTGAAACTTGAAAACCGACGCAGAACCTTGTCCACAAATAAGTCGGCAATCTTTGCCACCACCACAAAGGCCAGAACAGAGATCGCAGCATTAACATAGGGAGAGGATGATATGTTGAAAGATTCAATAAGTCCTGTCATGTTCTTTATTGTATTATTTTTTATACCAAAAATAAAAATGTAGACTACATTTCTCCAAACATTTTTCACTTGACTTTAATGCCCTCAACCATGTATAAAAAAGAAACCTGTTGTTATCAGGCGTTAGTATCTTAAAAGGAGGCTTTTGTCGTATGTCTTTTGAAGGAAAGGTTAAGTGGTTCAATGAGACCAAAGGCTACGGGTTCATCCAGAAGGATGATGGGGAAGATGTCTTTGTTCATTACTCCTCTATTCAGGGAGATGGATTCAAGACTCTTGCAGAAGGCCAGCGGGTATCCTTTGACGTTGTTGAAGGCGAAAGAGGTCCCAAGGCTACAAACGTTGTCAGGTTAGACTGACCTACTGGAGGTGCCTGCAGTTCCTGCAGGCACCCTTTAAATCCCCTCCTGTTTTAGGTTTATAAACCAACAGATTTATATTGCAGTAATGTCTACGCTTTTGTAACCGTAACCATTTAAACCACAAACATGAGACTGCCTGAATGGATAAAGACCGGAAAAGTTATTGGTGACCACAAAACCAAAAAGGTCCTCCGGTCACATGGAGTCTCCACAGTCTGCGAAGAGGCCCGCTGTCCCAACAAGGGACACTGTTTTTCAAAGCCTACGGCCACGTTCATGATACTTGGTGACTCCTGCACAAGAAACTGCGGCTTCTGCTCCGTGAACTCCTCCCGCCCTGCCCTGCCGGACCCCCTGGAACCCGAAAAGATCGCACTTGCCTCAAAGGAGATGGGGCTGAGATATGTGGTTATAACCTCTGTTACACGTGATGACCTGCCTGACGGAGGTGCCGGTCAGTTTGCAGAGACGATAACGATGGTGAGAAGGTATCTTCCAAAGGCCAGGATAGAGGTACTTACTCCTGACTTTTTCGGCAACAGGGATGCAGTGAAGACAGTGCTCAAGGCCCGCCCTGACGTCTTTAATCACAATATCGAGACAGTACCGCGGCTTTACTCTCAGGTAAGGCCCCAGGCCGTTTACAGGCGGTCCCTTGAAGTGCTGAAGGCAGCACAGGAGACGGCACCGTCAATACCAACCAAGTCGGGTCTGATGGTTGGACTCGGGGAGTCCTTCGACGAGGTGATCTCTGTAATGAGAGACTTGAGGAGTGTTGGATGCAGGATACTGACAATCGGACAGTACCTGAGACCGGGGAGGGAGAACTTGCCGGTTACAGAGTATGTGCGTCCAGAGGTATTCGACAGATACAGGGAGGTTGCCCTGGAACTTGGATTCAGCTTTGTCGCCTCAGCACCGCTCGTTAGAAGCTCAATGAATGCTGAGGAGATGTATTCCGCCCGAGAGGATGGTGCAGACCCTACTCCAGAATTGCCTTGCTAATTCAGAACATCCTCAGCAGTAATAAAAGATGCCTTTCCTTTCCTCTCTTTTTCCTCGAACTTTTCAATCACCTCCATATCCAACAGGTTTTCATATAATTCAAGTATTGATTTCCTTATCAAGGTTGATTTATCAATACCCAGATTGTCGGATAATTCTTTTAAGATTTTTTCTTCCTCTTTATTTAATCTGACAGATATCACTCCCATCTTTTATATACCTCCTCTCTTTTAGCAATAGAGATAACATAATAATCTTTATCCTCCATGTAAAATATTGCTCTATACTTACCTTTCCGCAAACGATAGTATGCTCTTTTTTCTGAAGACTTGAGTTTTTTTATATCAAAAAGTCCCAGATCATTAGTCATATCCAATGCAATGAAAATATTATTAAACCTTTTAAAGATTTCTTTTGATAAACTCCCTCTCTTTACAGCCTTTTTAATATCCTTTTCATAGAAGACCATTCATTTATGTTTACATTGTAATACGTTGTTTGTCAAGTTGATTGTACCTGAACGATTACTCGGCTTTCTCCGCCACCACACTGAAATTCCTGACCCCGGCAAGCCTCACCTCGTCAATCACCTTCATAAGCAGGCCGACACTTGCATCCCTGTCTGCCTTTATCCTCAGGGAATCCTTTGCCCCCTCCCTCACAACCTCCTGAAGCCCTGTCAGACTCACCTCCCTGTCCATAAAGAGAATCCTGCCTGAACGTGTGATTGTTATTGTCTTTATTGTTTCCTGCCCTGTGGCAGCGGTCTTTGATTCGGGCAGTTTTATCTTTACAACCGGCTCCCGCACCAGGCTGGAGGTGAGCATGAAGAACAGGAGCAGCAGGAAGACCACATCCACCAAAGGTGCAATGTTCATGTGTGAATGACTGTACCTTTTCCGCTCAAACTCCATCCCTGCACCTCATATAAAGGCTTATGGTTATCTCCTTCAGGAGGAATGCTATATCGTCGGCCTGTTTCTCCAGATAGTGGTGCCCCACACTGATCGGGATGGCCACCAGGAGTCCGGCCGCAGTGGTGATAAGGGCCTCCCAGATTCCACCGGCAAGCATGGATGGATTTACGCTTGTACTCGTCGCTATGACCATGAATGCCTTTATCATCCCGATAACCGTACCGGTGAGTCCCAAAAGAGGTGTGATTGTTGCAATCAGACCAAGCCAGCTGAGTCCCCGTTCCGTCTCCCTTACCTGCCTTGTGCCGACCACTGACAATTCCTGTTCATCACAGCCCACTTCCAGCCCTTTGATGATAGGCATTAAAATCAGGGGCCTTGTCTTCAACACCTCGTTCAGGGGACGTTCGATTGATCTGAAAATTCCCCTGTACTGAATTACCTTGTTTATAATTATTGCAAGACCTGCAACAGAGCACAGCAGTATCGGATACATCAGAAAGCCGCCTTTTAAGATAAAATCAATCATTCAGCACCTCCATAAACAAAACCTACTCACGTTCTTCAAACTCAAATTTCACATACAACAACGCCTCGGATTTTACGGGCATTCCATTTCTTACAGCCGGCCGGTACGTTGAGAGCCTGACCGCCCTGACCGCCTCACGTTCAAAGCCAAAACCTGCCTTCTCCACAACCACCACGTTGAGCAGCCGACCTGTCTCGTCAATGGTGAGCCTCAGCAGCACCCTCCCCTCTCTTCCCATCTTCCTTGCTATCCATGGATACTCAGGGAGTACCCTTCTGACAAACGCCGGGCTATCTGCCGAGCCGATCTCTGTCAGATAAGGTTTGCCGGAGAACTCACCCTGCAGTGAATCCTGAGCACTAACAGCAGAGACCGCACCCTGCTCAGAGTCCTCTGCCCGGGCGGATAACATCTCCTGAGCCAACTGATTCCGATCCTCTTCAGGCTCTGCAACCGTCTGGACTTCAGTCTCCTCTTTTTTTTCAGCAGGCCTGACAACATCTGTTTCTTCTGCCTCCGACGCCGCGTCAGTCTCACTGCTTATTGCCACGGTCTTTGTTTCCTTTTTCTGCTGAACTCTCTCTTCAGCCTTTTCCTCTACCTTTGGAGGTTTTGGTTCTTTTTTCTTCTCAACACGTTTTTTTGCCGCTCCGGAAACAGCGACCTTACGGTCACCTGCCGGGCTGACGCTGCCGTCAATTATGGAAATCTTTATATTTCCGAAGCCCTGCTCTGAAAAGTGAGTGACTGTTGCAGACAACGGGATCGAAAGCAGAAGCATATGAATCAGGACAGATATTATCACACCATAATTTTGCATCTCTAACCTTTTGCTCCTTGCAATGACTATAATGGACTATTTACGAGTTCATCATATATACCCGCCTCCAGCGACAAAACAGCGACGGGCACTGTAAAGGAGAGAGATGATAAACCCTGAACGGTTTTAAGTATCACAATAGCTTCACCTGGATGGTGAAGCGTGATACTTCCCTCGGAGTCCCGACTGGATGTCGGGACGAGAATGAGTGAGGGGTTTATCATCTCTCTCCTTAAAACCTCTTATCTCTGAATCACGGTAAGATAATGATTAAATCCTGAGATTAAAAACCTCCATTCCCCTCAAATAACCTTTCATCACAAAATCCATACATATACTTCATTCCCCGCCTTGACCCCACTTCTCCCTGAACCCCAGGGCAAAGGCCCTGTAAACAAGGTCCAGAAAACTCTCTCTTCCGATTCCCCGGGACTCTCCTGACAGGGCGGTTCTGTAGTATTCCAGACGGTGATATTTCCCTGAGAGCGCAGCAGCAATCTGTGCTCCATAGGTTGAAAGAATTTCGGGCACACAACTCTTCGGCAGTATCTCCCACTGAATCTTGTCCCTGAGGTGAACTATTGCTGCAACTGCCGCTACTGTAAGCGGATCGTTGTTTATGGAATTAAAATTCCTGCGGTAAAGTTCAGCCTCTTTTTCTGAAAGATAGCCGGTAATACCTGCACACATGGTGTCCATGCTGAGCCCGAAACGCTCCAGGTGAACACGGGCAAAACATCGGGCCTCCGGAGTGAGCTTGTTTTGCAATGACAGGGTCTTTTTTATTGCCTGAAGGACCGAGCGGCCGATCAGTTCACCGAGTTTGGAGTGCTTGCCCGCCCCCGTGAGGGGGGCACCGGTGTCCAGCCTGGAGGCAATCCCGATCTGGTCCGTGCCTGTTCCCGTGGCAAGCCCATCCGAATAGCGCGAAGGCACGGCAAGTTCCTGAAGGGCCGCTGTCTTGGCCTCAGTGGCGGTTATCACTGAACGCACCATTGCCGCAGGAGTCAGTTCCCTGTTGATGAACAGCATGGTGTTAATGGTGCCGTGAGCTGCCACCGGAGCTGTCCCCAGTTTCTCAAATACACCGTTGCTTTCATATACTGAAGCCGGATCACCAATCCTGCCTGCATTCGTCTCAACTCCCCCCGTGCATACAGCAACCACCCCCAGGTCACGAAATTTTTCCGACACTATGGCCGCATTATTCATGTTTGCTGCAGTACCAAGGGAAGCGCTCTTTTCAGGTGGAAGCCCATACCGCTCACATATAGACCTCCTGTATCCGTCCGGATCAGAGCTCATTCTCCTGTGTGATTCATGGGAGTGTCCAGCTGGTTCACACGCCTGGTGATTGTAGATATACTCCAGGTCATCCCTGAGTCCGCCGTCCACACGGCAGGTGGATATCACCCTGTGGGGAGACAGAAACCTGACATAGATAATCTTCTCCTCCCTGTGAACCTCAATTGCATCATAGAATCTTTCCAAAAGCATATACTCCTCCATTACAGATATAATCTGGAGATCTCGTAGATCCCCCGTAACCGTGATACATAAAGAATATCCCAGAGATAAAGACCATAAAGTATCTTCAGCAGCACAAGGGCTGTTGTGCTCAGAAGGACAACGGAGAGAAGCACCTTTTCTCCCTTTCCAAGCTGTCTGCTTTCGGCAGTTGAGCGGGCAGCCGAAGGCTGAAAAGCCCTTGACTGAATTGAGAGTGACAGTATATTCGACCTCCTGTAGCAGTTGATAAAGACAGGCCGTATCAGCTTCAGCCAGTTTTTAAGAAGCCTTGCCGGATTGAAAGAGAGCACCCTTGCACCCCTCATACGCATGGCAAGAATAACAGTGGCAAACTCGTCCATTATGGCCGGAATAAACCTGATGGCAGTCACTGTCATGAATGCAAGCACATAGGGCACCCTCAATTGAAGCATGCCCGAAAGCATCTTCCCTGTATCAGTACTCCAGCAGAAGAGAAAACCAAAGGTCATCATGGAGGCAAACCTCAATGACTGGATGGCACCATAGCGGAACCCTTCACGGTAGATACTTATATCCCCTGTCCACTTACCTATCAGGGGGGTATCCATATTGACAAGGTTTATGAGCACGGTCCTTGGTTCTTCAAAGTAGAAGATGGACTGGGAAAACATCGTTCCCCATACCGTCAATACAACAAGAAAAAGGAGCAGACGCAGCTTTGACCATTCCACCCGCTCAATACCTGCCAGAACCCATGAAACAGAAAAAAGAATGATGAGAGGAACCGTATTTTCAAGCATTACCGCATAGACCGAGATGCAGAGAAGGCCAATGATCTTGACCCTGGGATCGAGCCTGCCGATAATTCCCTGACGTTCCCTCTGCCGGGTAAGGCTGCTGATACCATAGCTCATCTAACCGTCCTCCCATTTCAACCGATCGCTGAATCGCCAGCCCATAAATGTCGCTGCAAAGGTATAGAGCAGGCTGTTCACTATCAGGGTCATGTATATGTACCAGTCAGCAAAGTAGAGTCGGAAGAGCACCATATGCAGGTAGAGCCCGGTCAGGGTTATAAATGCATCGGCAACACACAGATAGAGCGCCAGATAAAAGACAGACGGTGTATTCCAGCGGAAATTTTCTCCCTTGCGCGTAAGTCCCGACATGTAGAAGGCCGCCTCCTTTGCAACTATGCCCGTACCTGTAAATAGTATGTCCGTCAGTTGAAACCCGCCAAACATTATGCCGTTGAGCATATAGCGGACAAGGGTCGCAAATGTGACAGTGCCGGGTCTCGGGATCGACCTGACGAGCGAGACAAGGAGTGTCCAGTAAAGCAGCTCTGAAAAGAAACCTGTAACAAAGGCGCTGAAGGGACCGAGCAGTGCCGAGACAAGGTTTCCGAATATCCTGACAGGCAGGTTTGAGACCACAAAGGTCATTGCCCCGTAGAGTGAGATGATAACCAGCCACCTGACCTTCATGCCTGCCACAATATTTTTAAACCTGAGGACAAAGACCAGAGTGGCAGTCAGACTCAGAAATACAGCAAAGAGTGTAAATGTCCATGCAGTCAGGTTCATGGATGTGACATAGAGGGGGAACTCATATTCTGCAACAGGGAGGACCGAGCCCATAGGGATAAGCTTTACCACCCTGCGGTACTCTCCGGGCAGGGGGTCAGAGGTTAAATAAACAGGCATCACCACCCGTGTCTTTTCTCCGGGCAGAAGCATGGCTGTCACAGTGACGGCCGTCTCCTTTGTCCCGCCGGTCAGCAAGTCCGGCGGTCTGAATGCCTCAGGCGTGATGTCACGGTCTTTATAATAGATACCGGAGTTGACAAGCAGTGCAATGCTGCCGGTCCCGGTGTTTTCCAGGACAAGGCTCTGATATGTAAAGGGATGATTGTAGTCAATATACTTTGGCTCAACCCCGAAAAAACGTCCGAGTTTCCGAAATACAGCGGGCTGTATGTATAGCGTGTCTTCTGCATACCGCCTGAGGGCTATACCGCGAATACCTACAGGTATTGATGTCTTTACAAGCCTTATTGTCTCCCCTGCTGATTCCTGTTTAACGACCTTGATGGTCACATCCCTGCTGAAGAAAGACTCCCTGCCTCCAGCTCCTTTCAAGGTAATGCCTGCATGGAGACGATACTTCCCTTCACCCGGCACCTGTATGCTGAAGGGGAGATAAAACCTCTCATAAGCAACGGAGAGGGTTGTTCTGAAGTATATTACGGTCTCTTCTTCCCTGAAGACGACTCTCGTGTCACGGTTTTGCGGAAAAGCCGCAACCTTTACCCCTGCAGGGATGGTGACACTGCCTGTAATGATGGTCTCATCCTGCTGATATGTGGTAATGATAACGGCAGAGGTCAGTTCATTATTCTCAACTGCCGTGCTTAAAGCCTGCATCTCATTTTCAAATACCATGCCACCAGCCTGTTCAGCCATTGAGGTGAACGGGGCTGAAAACTGGACAGCAACAGCATAGTCATTATCCGGAGATTTTTCCTTTATATCCATAGTTCCCTGATTGCTTATGAGCCTGAATCTGTAGGTTGTGTTACTCTTCCAGTCAAAGGCAAGCCAGAGGTTCCCTTTCTTTATGTTGTTCAGGGACTGAGAGACGATCACACCTTCCGGACCCTGAATCCCGATAGACTTAAGTCTCAGCGGAGAGCTGAAAAACAGCCATGCACCATCAGGGACAAACTTCACATCTGCCTCCTGCAAGGCCTCGTGTGGTGCAAGCAGATACCATGCAGTAACGCCGGTGCCTGCAAGTAATATAATAATTATGATAGTTTTTTTAACCTTACTCATCAGTGAATTATATGAACCCGGTACCTTCCCTTATTCGTGCCCTTTGCATCAGTAAACGGCACCTCCACGAGCGCTATATACCTGCCGTCTGGTGATATGTCAGCCATGAAAAAGACCGGACCTTCCGTGGGATAAAGATAGATGAGTTTATCCATACCGGATCCCTTCCTTGATGTATCAAAGAGAGTGGCCCCAAAAAAGGATGTCATACCGCCCCTGCGGGAGCCTGCCATCCCTGCAACGGCATTAACAGTAAAGAGCCACCTGCCGTTCCTGGAGAGATAAATGCCCTGCATGGAGCCGTAGGACTTCCATTTCCATCTCAGCCTGCCGTCAAAACCAAAGGCATAAAACTGATTTGCCGCAGGATGGGGCGCGGGTTTCTGCACCTTGCCTTTTACAGCACCTGAAGGAATGGAGGTTCCGGGCAGAACAAAGTAGACAGCATCAGGCCCGACCCTGGCATAGCTTATGTAGGATGAGACTGGAATATCCCCGATCAGGACAGGTGTACCGATCTCCCTTATCCACACGGGACTGTTCTGTTGAAATCTCTTTCCCTCTACCTTTACAGCACTCTCTGTATCGAAGAACATTCCCCTGCCGTCATTAAGCCCGATTGCCGCATACCTGCCGTCCCTGGAGAGGGCAACCCCCTGCCAGGCACTGGCCGTCTCGTAATACGGCCTCAGGGGCGGCACCCTGTACTCCCACAGGACCTCTCCTGTCCTGCCGTTGAGGCAATAGAGTGTGCCGTTTCCGTACAGGGAATCAGTGCGCTCAGGTGGACGCCATGTTGACGTAAGAAGCAGGAGTTTCTCCCCACTGGCTGAGATATCAAACCATGTAAGGCTGTAGGGAAGCGGCCTGTCCACTGGCCACCGCCATTTTATACTGCCGGTCCTGCCGTTGAACCGGTAGACCATGCACCTGTAAAGCCTCCTGCCCTCCTTGTTCCATCCATGTGTGCCGACCACGACCACATCACCACCGGGAAGCACCTTCAACTGGTAGACACCCGGAAACTTGTATATCGCATAACGGTCATTTTCCCTCTCAGGCCTCGATGTCTCAATGTCGTCAGCCAGGCGGTACTTCCATATTTCCCTGCCTGTCATTGCATCAAGACAGTAAAGATACCCGTCAGGTGACTGCTCTCCCACATACAGCACCCTTTGTCCGTCTATCTCTCCCCATCCAATACGCTTCACCATACCCTCAGCGATCTTCCGTGAGAAGACGACTTTACCGGTCCTCACCTCAACAACCCTGAGATAGCCCTGAAAACTGCCGATTGCAAGGTATTTATTGTCTTCTGAAAATTTCACGAATGTATCAGGGGCTGTCCCCTCGTCAATGCTGAATGGAACGACCTTTTCCAGCTCCACCCGCTGAACAAGCATGGGCGAAGGCTTGAGCGGCGCGGTAACCTCCTTCACAAACCGTGCATCTCTGCTGCGCACCTCCACGCTGTATTCCTCCCCGGGGCTCCATTTAAGGGGAATGAGCAGTTTTTTGTCTGCAAAAAGCACTGTTTCTTCATCCCCTTCGCCCTTCACCCACCTGAAAACCTTTCTCCCTTTCGAGCGGAGTGTAACCATCTTAAGCCCGCTCAGCTCCACAGCAAGTCCGTCACGGACAAAATAGACCTGAACCCCTGGCTGCTCCTTTATGCAGCCCTGCACAAAAACAAGCAGCAAGAGAGAGAAAAAAAGGCTCAACCGTCTGAATGATGAGAGATACCGGGGCGCAGGGTTTGAACGGTTTTTTTCGCTGAAAGCGAAAACCTCGGAGGCAGGCAGAATGCCTGTCGAGAATGAGTGAAAGCCCTGTGCCCCGGTATCTCTCAGGGGTTCCAACTCCAGTATATCAGGCATCCGTCCTCTCCTCTATATCCCCCTCCACATCAAGATACACATCCTCAAGCCTCTTTTTCATCTCCTCAGAGGCATTCCACATTCCCCGATTAGCTGCCTCGAGGAGACGCTCGGCAATATTCTGCAGGGCATAGGGATTAACCTCTTTAAACCACTTCTGCATCTCCTCATCAAGCGCGTACTTTTCAGACAGGGCATCATACATCCAGTCTTCCATAACATCAGAGGTGGCATCCCAGTGGAATGAGATATCCACAGCCCTTGAGAGGTCTCCTGCACCCTTGTACCCGTGGCGCATGAGACCCTCCATCCACTTGGGATTGAGTATCCGAGAGCGGAAGATATGTTTTGTCTCCTCCTGAATGCTCCTGTACCTGACACGATCCGGGTCGGATGCATCACCTGAATATGCCTTTGGATAATTACCGGACACCGTCTTAACTGCTGCCACAAAGCCTCCAAAGTAGGCATTAAAGTCATCAGAGGAGAGCAGGTCATACTCCCGTGAATCCTCGTTTTTCACTACAAGGCTGATATCTGAAAGCCTCCTGCGGAACACCTCTCTCCTGTCTTCCCCATAAACCCCTTTGCCGTATGCATACCCACCCCATGTAATATAGACCCCCCCCAGGTCCTCGCTCTTCTCCCATGCCTTTGCGTCAATAGCTGCCGGGATTCCCGCACCATAGACACCGGGGGGATCGCTGAAGATACGGAATGATGCCTCACGCAAGGCCTCTTCAGGGTCAATACCGCGTTCAACAAGCTCTTCAGCCTCTGCCAGTACGTGTTTTCTCAAAAAATTCTTTCCATCAGGCTCATTGAGGGCAGTCACCATTGCTACAGCCTCATCCAGGAGTTCCATCAGGTTGGGGAACGAGTCCCTGAAAAAGCCTGACGTCCTGAAAGTCACATCCACGCGCGGAAACTTCAATTCCCCGACAGGGATAATCTCAAGCCCCTCGATACGCCCGTTCCTGCCGTTCCATATCGGCTTCATACCCATAAGGTAGAAAGCCTCTGCAATGTCCTCACCCATTGTACGCATTGTAGGGCTGCCCCAAATGACCATGCCTATGCTTTCAGGAGGCTTGCCTGTCTCATTCATATGTCTTTCAACAAGTGCGTCTCCGAGTGCCTTGCCGGTGGCCCATGCAGTGAGGGACGGAATCCTGAAGGGATCAACGGAGAAGAAATTCCTTCCTGTGGGCAGGATGTCCACCATACCGCGGGTAGGAGTACCGCTGCCGCCGGGAAGGACATGCCTGCCTGAAAGGGCGGCAGCCACTGAATCTATCTCCTCTGTGGTCCGTTCCAGTTTCGGCAGTACGACATCCCTTATAAACTCCACCACTCTGCGCACCTCCGGGCCTTCATCTGCAATCAGGGGCTCGCTACCCTCTATCACAACTTTCACCATCTCAAGGGCAGTCCTGTGGATCTCTGTTATTGCAACGGCATTTGTGGGGAACCGGCCTGTCGGGTCTGCTTGTCCCCTGTATTGAAGGAGATTGTCATAATCGTATCCCCACTGCCTTGCAATCGCCTCCCTCAGGGATGGTACATCCCCGTTTTTGATCCGCACCAGTTGAGTAACAAGCTCTGCAAGTCCTTCATCCTCGGGCACAATGCCCATTACGTGAAGGCCGTCATTGATGGCAGTATCAGCAACCTCGGAAAGATAGGAATGCAGCCTCTCCACAAAAGCGTCAAAGTCTAAAAATGCTTCATCCTCAGAGACCTCTATATCCGAGTGAAGATTGTCTTTTGTGGCCAGTTGCCAAATCTCCTTCTGGAGTACAGGCAGTCTTGCAGGGTTCATGGACTTTGTCTGGATGTACTCAAGGATTTTTGTATCCACCTCTGCCAGCCCCTCATACCTGTCGGCATTGGTCATAACAGGGATAAGGTGGTCAACCACACAGGCATAGGAGCGGCGCTTTGCCTGTGTGCCCTCTCCGGGGTCATTGATGATATAGGGATAGATATTCGGCAGGTCCATTATGGAAATGTCGGGATAACACTCCTCAGAAAGCGCCAGAGACTTGCCGGGCAGCCACTCAAGGGAGCCGTGCTTGCCGATGTGGAGCACTGCATCCGCCTTAAAAACATCCCTTATCCACCTGTAATGAAATATGTAATGATGGCTTGGCGCAAGATGCGGGTCGTGAATCTTTTCAGGCTGCTCAACAAAGCCCCTTGGCGGCTGAATGCCTATGTATACATTGCCGTTGATAATCCCGTTGACCATAACCTCGTCTTCATGGACAAAGAGCTCACCCGGAATGTCTCCCCAGTCCTTAAGCATGTGTCTTTGGTTCTTCTCCGGGAGACCTTCGTGCCATACACTGTATTGAGCAGACCCAATACGGTCAGCCGCCTTCTGCGCCATACCCTCAGGGGTAAGCCACCTCCTGTCAGCAGTAACCCCGTCAAGTATCTCATGCGCAAGGGCATCACCTGATTCATACTCCCTTTCAATTGAATACCCCTCCTGCTTCAGCCTGTCGAGAATATTTTTAACACTTTTAAAGGAGTCAAGCCCTGCGGCACATCCGATGCGGTCATTGCGCGGCGGATAGTTATGAAAGATTACAGCTACCCTCTTTTCAGCATTCGGCTTTATTCTGAGCATTGCCCATTTCCCTGCAAGGCTCACGATCTTCTCTATCCGCTCCTCAACAGGCATATTCCTCAGCAGCGTTGCACCTGTAAGCAGATCCTGTTCCGCCACATCCCTTGTTGAGACAGGCACGGTAATAAGGATGCCGTCAAACTCCGGCTGTGCTGCGCTTATGCAGACATCCAGGGGAGTAGCCCCCTGTTCGGTCTCTTTCCAGTCCCTGTGGGTCGTAAAGAGGGTAATCGCCTGCAGAACCGGCACTCCGATCTTTTCATAAACTCTGGCAAACTTGGGGAGGGTGAGCCTCATTGAAAAGACCATGCAACTCAGGAGCACATGGATAATGGTCTTTCCATCCACCTGAAAAAAATTCTCCGCAACCCACTCCGGGTCCCTGTTATTCAAAATCCTGTCAGGAAACCGGTTATAAAAGCATGCAATGGGAAAGCCCCCCTGCCTCTCTATCTCGTTGACAAGGCTGTCGACAAACGCCAGGTTGCCGTCCACGTAATAACCCTGATAAAACCACATGCCTATTATGGGAGTCTTTTTATCTTCAAGCTCTTTCAGGGATGTGCCCTGTGAGTCTATGTACTCGTTAAGTGTCAGGGACACCCCTGTGCGCGGGTGATAGATGCCCTCGCAGGGCATCTTCTGCGGCGGGTCACAGGGAATATCCTCTCCCGAGAACTTTTTTATCAGACTCCTGAAGAGATTTGTCCAGTTATCCCTGCCACCGAACTTGATAAAGCGCACCATCTCATCAAAAAAATCACTGCCGTATTCTGTGGAGTACTGTGCAGAGAGCGACATCTCGTCCTCATCACCGGGCTGAATGAAGACAAAGGCATTCCGGGATTCTTCAATCAGCCGGTCAAAAAACCTGAATGATTTTCTGCCTCCATGGAGTATCACGATTACACAGTCTGCTGTCTGAAGGTGATGAGTAAAACGATCCATCATCTTTGAGTCAAAAAGGTCGTCACTGGTCCGTGCCTGCACCTCCATACGTCCGGGATACTCCTCTTCTATCCGGCGAAATGCGCTGGTCATGCTTATCATTCCGGTGCCTGTGGCATTAAATACAACTGTCTTTATCTTTTTCATTCCTCAATCCTCCTGCTGATTTCCTTACGCATATGGCACTCGATATCAGACCCCTGTCTTCATACCTCTTCGGCCCTTCCCGATCTCCTCAAACGGCTGCCTGCGCATACGATGTGGCAGGGCAAGCCCTGCAGCAACCTCAATATCCTCATCCGTGACATGGGTGCGTCCATGCCAGGCTGCCAATGTCTTTGCTGTCTTGAGGGTGATTATATCCCCCCTGTGACCATCAACTCCCGCCTCCATACAGCGCGTTGCAATAGTGAAGAGTTTTTCCCTCTCGATCTTCACTTCCGGATACAGCTTTATCGCTGACTCAATCCGCTCAGCTGTCCTCGCAGACTCCTCCTTCCACTTCAGGCAGAAGACCTCCGGCTCGTCTTCAAAGGCGATCCGCCTCTCCATTACCTCCACCCTCTCTGCATGGTTCCGGCTGCCTTCAATGCTGACGCAGAGACCGAACCTGTCGAGGAGCTGCGGTCTCAATTCCCCCTCTTCGGGGTTCATGGTGCCTACCAGCGTAAACCGGGCAGGATGACTGAAGGAAACTCCCTCACGCTCCACGGTATTTACTCCCATGGCAGCAGCATCCAGGAGCACGTCCACTACATGGTCGTCAAGCAGGTTAATCTCATCCACATAGAGGATTCCCCTGTGGGCTGCTGCAAGGATGCCTGGCTCAAACCTCTTTTTCCCCTTGCTCAGGGCATGCTCGATATCCATGGTCCCGACAACCCGGTCCTCTGTAGCTGAAACAGGCAGCTCCACCACCCTCACCTTCCGCCTTACAACATCAACGCCGTTTCCATTAAAAATCTCTTCAGCACAGCCCCTGTTGTCACAATCCCGGCAGACCCTTGAGTCTCCATTCCCGGGCATCTGGTAAGGACAACCCTTTACCACATCAATCAGCGGAAGTATGTCTGCCAGTGCCCTGACCGCCGTTGATTTTGCCGTGCCCTTCTCTCCCCTGACAAGTGCTCCGGCAATATGGGGATTGATGATATTAAGGATAAGGGCCAGTTTCATCTCATCCTGCCCCACAATTGCATTAAACGGATACATGGTTCTTCCGGTCATCAGATATTCCTCCTGACTATATTTACAATGTCGCCTGCCATAAGGTCATTAAAGCTGAAATGCTCTGCCCCCAGTGCTGAGGCAAGCCTTGCAGCAAGTCCGAACCTCACCACTGACTTTTCTTCCGTATCTATCACGATAAATTTTATCCGCTTCTCCCTTGACATCTCTCCGGCTATCCGCAGCACTTCGTCCTGCGGAGAAAGACGGTTGTCAATGGATACATTGGCCCTGCCGTCCGTAACGATTATTGCTATGGGGCGTGAAGAGGTCTCTTTCACAAGATGCACGCCGAGCAGATTAAAACCCTTGAGAAGCCCCTCTGACATGGGAGTGCGTCCTCCCACAGGCATCTCGCTGAGGTGTCTTACGGCAAGTTCAACAGACGAGGTGGGCGGCAGGTTGACCACGGCCTTTCGCTGTCTGAAGGTCACCATTGCCACCTTGTCTCTTTTCTGATAGGCATCGAGCAGGAGGGAGAGGATTGCCCCCTTGGTTGCAATCATGCGTGCCTTTGCCCCCATTGAGCCGCTGGCATCAACCATAAAGACAAGGAAATTCCCTACCCTCTTCTCCCTTATCTTTCTTCGTATATCATCCCTGCGTATGGATATGGCCATTCCTCTCTCTTTTTCCCTGCTCCCCTGGTGCGGAGCAGCAGCCCTGATGGTCGCATCAATGGCTATATCAGGATATTTATCACTCTGAATACTTTTCACAAACCTGCCGCTCTTCTGCGTTGTTCTTGTCCTCGTACGTCTGCCCGAACCACGGCGCACAAGGCGATCCTTCTCCTGCGTAATACTCTGCACCCTGAATGTGCGGCCTGGCTCAAATACCTGTTCAGTACCCCCTGACGGCTCATCCTCTTCAGAGGACGATTCAGGATCAGGAAGTCCCCTCTGATAATCCTCCTCCACACCATCCATTTCACCGTCCCTGTCCTCTCCATTTTCATGGGGCTGATTCTTTATGTCATTGTTGTCAACAGACCTGTTTTGCCCTTGCTCCTTCTGATCATCCCCGTCACCGGAATCATCACGGTTATCAGGATCATCATGCCCGGGTGGCGGCGGGGGCGGGGGCAGGGCATCCCTTCTGCGGTGCAGTATTGCCATACCGGCCACACGGTTTATGTCACTGACCGTTACAGCGGAGCGGCCCTCATAGGCGGCAAGGGCCCTGGCTGCATATTTTATAGCCATGTCCGCCCTGTGACCTGCAACGTTGTTTTGCAGGCATATTTCAGAGATAAGGCCAAGGAGTCGCTGAGGAAAGACCACCCCTTCAAGTCTTTCCCCCGCACTCCTGATCCGATCTGCAATCCCTCTGTTCTCGTTGAGGTAACGGGCTGCAAACTCCACGGGATTGTTGTCATAGCTGTCCCTCATCTCCATGAGCCGTACCCTGTTGTCAGGATCGCCCTCCCCTCTAATCTCAACACAGAGGCCGAAGCGGTCGAGCAACTGAGGACGGAGCGCCCCTTCTTCAGGATTCATGGTGCCTGCAAGAATAAATCGTGAGGGATGAAGATATGAAAGTCCTTCACGCTCCACAATATTTATACCGCTTGAGACAGCATCGAGGATTATATCCACTAAATGGTCATCCAGAAGATTAACCTCATCTATGTAGAGGATTCCCCTGTTTACCCTGGCAAGGAGCCCCGGCTGAAAACGCCTTTGCCCTTTCCTCATGGCAAATTCAATATCCAGGCTGCCGGTGACCATCTCCTCTGTTGCATTCAGCGGAAGGGTGACAAGGGGAACCTTGATATATCCGCTTTCAGGATAATTTCCAGTCTTGATCTTCCCTGCACATTCAGGACAGAGGAGCACCCTGTTGTCAGGATCACAGAGACACGAACATCCCCTGACCACTTTTATATCAGGTAAAAGACTCCTTAATGCCCTGACTGCCGTTGATTTTGCAGTACCTTTCTCCCCCCTGATGAGTACACCGCCGATGCGGGGCTCTATTGCATTGAGGATAAGTGCAAGCTTCATCTCCTCCTGTCCCATGATTGCGGAGAAGGGATAAAGATAATCCTCTGTCAGTGTCCTGTTGTTATTAAACTCCATTCACCACTCCTATAAATTCCTCAACTGTAAGTGCAGGCGGGGAGATTCCGCTTTTCCTTGAAAGCATGAAGGACAACGAAGGCAGAAGGCCTGCATCTTTGAGGGCCTCTTCACTGCCAAGCACCTCCCTGGCCGGACCGTCAGCAACCACACAGCCATCCTTCATAAGCAATACCCTGTTTGAAAAACGCACTGCTGTCTCAAAATCATGCGTGCAGAAAACCACCGCCTCTATCCCGGCTTCATTTCTGATTATTCGGATCAGGTTGCATATATTCTCCTCGTTCTGCCCTGTCGTCGGCTCATCCAGCAGCAGCAGCCGCGGGTCCATGGCAAGCACCGCCCCTATCACCACCCTGAGACGCTGTCCTTTTGATAGGGCATGCGGGGGTATCCTTTCCAGTCCTTCAAGCCGAAGCATAGCGACAAGGGACCTGTTTCTTGCCATGCGCACCACTTTATCAACACCAAGATTCTTCTGGCTGAACTCCAGTTCAACCCACACACTGTCTTCAAATAACTGGAGGTCAGGATTCTGAAAGACCATTCCCACCCTGCCCGAATTTCCATGCCTGCGTCCCTTGAGACTGCTCAGTCCGTTCATTTCGGCACTGCCTGCAACCGGCTGGTTCAGGCCTGACAGTATACTCAGGAGCGTTGATTTGCCTGAACCGTTCTGCCCCATGATCGCAATTATGTCACCACTGTAAATCTCAAGAGAGACTCCTTTTAAGGACGGCTCCCCTGCCCCCCGGTAGGCAAAGGAGATATCCCTGAGAGAGGCAACACGTCTTTTTTTAGTGCCATTGTTTCCTGCAGGACTCTCATACCTGAAGCCCTGCTTTGATGGTTTGAGTTTAATGACTTCATCAATCAGATTCCCGGTCCACTCACTTGCCCATTCGTGGCAAACAGCCCCTGCAATCTGAACGGCATCAGGCACCTTGAGGCCAAGGGTTTTAAAAATTCCGGTATGTGCCGGCAGGTCCTTCCTGTCAATATCAAGGACGACCCTTCCCTGGTCCATCACCATTATACGGTCGACAATCCCTATCACGTCATCCACCCTGTGCTCCACCAGGACGATGGTTATGCCCCTCTGCTTAAGGTCATCGAGACACCTGACTATCTCGGCAGTACCGGCAGGGTCGAGCTGGCTCACCGGCTCATCAAGCGCCAGCACCACCGGTCCCATGGCGAGTTGCGAGGCAATGGCAACACGCTGTTTCTGACCACCGGAGAGTCTTGCGGTCTGCCGTTCTTCAAATCCCTCAAGACCGACCTGGGCCAAGGCCTCCCCCACTCTCTTCGTGATCTCTGCAGGGGGAAGGCCGAGATTTTCAGGGCCGAATGATATCTCATCCCTCACTGTATTACAGAAGAGCTGATCATCAGGACTCTGAAATACCATCCCCACATATTGCGAGATGTAGGGCAGGGACGAAGTGCGGGTCTCTATTCCGTTGACAACCACCAGACCCCGCATCCCACCTGCGCTCTCATGAGGGATTATCCCACCCAGCATCTTCAGAAGCGTGCTCTTGCCGCAGCCTGTACGGCCTGTGACAAGCACGCACTGTCCCCTGGGCACGGAAAAGGAGACCTCCTGCACTGACAGATCGCTGCGTCCTGCATATTTAAAGGAGACGTTTTTAAAGGTTATCATCTGTTGTTGCCCATCCTCGTCCTAAAGTGAAACCCTGTAGCTTAGATACCAGGCCCGTCCGGATAATGGAAACTCCGGTTTTTCATAATAATACTCGTCAAAGATATTGTTGACCTTAAGGGTTAGCTCCTGCTGCTTTTTGAATTTAATACCGGCAACAAGGTCAACAACAGTAAAGCCTTTATAGGTAATTTCGGGATATCCAGGTGTATACCAGTCATAATCCTTGCGGCTGCCAACGTAGCGGGCCAGCAGCCTTGTGTTGACCCGGCCGTCATCATAGCTGAGGCCGTAGTTCACCTTCCAGCGGGCAACGTTATGAATATTGTCCTCTTCTTCCCCGGGTATCTTCTCTGTTGCTTCAAAGAGCCTGGTGGCATTGGTAAAGAAACTGACAGAGCGGTCCCATTTAAAGAAGACTCCGGCATCCCATTTGAGTTCAACCTCCATCCCTTCCATTCTGGCCTCAGCCGCATTCTCAAAAGTGGTAATATTGCCGTCCTTCTTCCGCGTGATCTTGTCGTCCACCCTTGTCAGGAAATAGGTTGTATCCAGGCTAAGCCCCCAGTCATTGCGGTCAAGGCCAACCCCTATATCCCAGGTCCAGCTCTTCTCAGGTCCGAGGTCAGGGTTTCCCTGTGTTATCATTGTGGTGCCACCAACGATCCGCTCGGAATATCCGGCCATCTGGTAGGCATTAGGAGGCACAAAGGCCTTGCCCAGCGTGCTGTGAAGGTTCAGGATGGAAGAGATAAAGTACTTGATTCCAAACCTTGGATTTATGGTATCAAAGTTTTCGCTGGCTGGATAAAAATCCGTCTTGTACGGGGTCTCCTTGGTCTCCACATTGAAGTAATCATAACGAAGCCCTGCATTCAGTATGAGTCTGTTATCAAGAAACTTCCATAATGTGTCGCCAAAGACTGCCCAGTTCTCCCTTTCATCATCAGGAGAATAAGGGGCCTTGCGGGTTCCGTCCTGTTTGTAGCTCTTACGTTCCTCCTCAATATCCTGGTAATCGGCTCCAACAGTAAACTGATGAGTCCTCCAGTGCGTTGCATTTTGAATCTGCACACCCTGCCACCTGGTGGCACTTTCGTAATTCTTGTAGGGCTCTGCAAGGACATAGGAGCCAACGCTGTAATCATAGACATACTTCTTGTAATACTCACTGCTTTCATTGGAGGCAAAGACTGTAACCCTGCTCTCGTTTTGACCCCAAACCCTTCTTAACTGCATGTCGCCTCCGTAGCGCACAATATCCTTCCGGCTCTGCTGAAGATCACCGTAAAAGAGTGCTCCAGGCGTTTCAATATCAATTCCCTTATACAGATCACCCTTGATATCCAGCCTCCAGCCGGGGCTGAGGTCACTGCCGAGACGCAGCGAGCCATACCTTGTCTTGTACGAGGTTCCGGGGCGGATACCTTCTCCGTCACCCAGTTTCATGTCACTCACCTGTGTGTAGTTGCGAAGTGTCAGGTCGAAATCGAGCCAATCGGCAAGACGGCCTCCGGCAGCCAGCTTTTCAAAGTTGGTATCAAAACTGCCTCCACCCAATTCAGCAGAACCTGTGAGGGGGCCTATGGTCTTCTTTGTGATTATATTGATCACACCACCCATTGCTTCAGCACCGTAAAGGGAAGAGGCCGGCCCCTTCAGCACCTCTATGCGCTCTACATTGTCCATCAGGATAGTGGCAAGGTTGGTGGCACCGGCCGGCCGGCCGTCGATAAGGAGTAACGAGTGCTTTGTAATCCCTGAAAACTCAGGTCTGAAGCCCCGTATGCTGATCCCTGAAAGTGCACCCGGGTACTCGATAACGTCAACATTGCTGTTCTTCTTGAGCTGTTCGGAAAGTGTATCTCCAGCAGTCGCCTTAATCTCTTCAGAGGTTATTACATCCACAACCTGGGGAACCTCTTTTTTCGGCATCTCCGTACGGGTTGCAGTAACAACAATCTCTTCCATAGCGTTAACGTCATTGCCTGTCGTGTCATCACCTGCAGACGCAGTTGTGACTATGAATAAAATACAGAGGGTAATCAAAACAGGATACAAAAGATGCGTTGCTTTCATTTTTTTCTTCCTCCCGCGAGAAATTTTTAGTTTTTTTCCGGTCTGGACAGGTCTTCCGGCTCAGGGCGATAAGACAGTTGCGAGTTGCGGGTTCCGGGTTGCGAGTCAAACCGCGTCTCTTTCCTACTCACCCGCCTTCCCGTCATGGTGTTATCCATGACAGTGGCTTCTTTCGGGCTTTCGTTCCCTTCACGGCTGCGGGGCAGCGGGGGATTTTCACCCCTCTTCCCTGACATCCAGCCTTGTGGTCAAAATGCGTGTTTATAAATTACTGCCTCTGTTCTCACCTCCCTTACTGTCAGATCCCTACTGTCATACTGAACTTGTTTCAGCATCTGCGTGTTACCTCTCCAAGATTTTCATAACTTACGGTTTTTTCAGTCATGAACCGACCTTATCCGCAGAGATAGGCATCGCAGTATATGCCTCCGGCACACAGGAGCTTTACGGTCTTTGCCGTCTCCATAACGAACCTGTCAAGCGGATTCATAATTGCGGCATCAAGACCTGCACCTGCCAGCACTCCAAGTGCGGAACTGTTCATGATGGACCTGTTTTCCCCTTTCAGCCCCTGTGAGATATTGCTCAACCCCACCAGGGTCTTTACCTCCGGAAAGGTCTCCTTAAAAAGACGGCCAGCAACAGCTGCCTCGGTCAGTGCGTCAGGATTCATCGAAAACGAAGCAAGTACAGGGTCAAGGTAGACGTCAGACTGCATAATGTCATACCGGACAGCCTCCTCAATGATATCCATTGCAATGCTGCACCTCTCGTTTATACTGCCTGCATAACCCCTTTCCGGAAGGGTCATGCCTATGATACCGGCATTGAACTCAGATGCAAGGGAAAGCAGTCTCCCCATCCTCTCCCTGTCACCGGTAACCCCGTTTATTATTGCCCTTCCCCTGTGAACACCAAGCCCTGCCTCTATCATTTCAGGCGTTCCATTAAGACAGAGGGGCACATCCACACTCTGCTGGATAACCTCAACCACATCCCTCATAAGCCGCTCTCCACCGGCAATATCAGGCCCGATATTCACATCCAGCATATCTGCACCTGATTCAGCCTGCAAAATGGCAAGGCTGACAACCCGGGAAAGGTCTCCGGATACAAGACTCTCATATACAGCAGGGGCCAGCACATTTATCTTTTCACCTATAACCAGCATATTTGTACGCCTCCTTTTTATCCTGAATCCGTTAATAAAAAGGTTCCGTCAACGTAAGGAAGTGATATGATAGAGTCTGAACGGTTTTAAGTATCACAAAGGCTTCACCTGGATGGTGAACCGTGATACTTCCCTCGGAGTGCCGGCTGGATGCCGGGACGAGAATGAGTTCAGACTCTATCATATCGCTTCCTAAAACCTTTTATTCCTGATTCCAGGTTTATATTTCTGATTCCGCATCTCTTCCAAAAGTATCCGGAACCTGCAAGATTTTCATGCAGGCACTCAATATCCGGATATTCCGGAGAGAGGTCTTCCCTGCATCCTGGAAAAGACCGGAAGACCTGAAGAAAATAACTCTCCACATTCATGAACTGTAACTCCGTCATCATATCAAGGAGATCACTCATGCCCAGCCCACTGAAGACGGTTGTTCTTATCTCGTAGGAAAGTCCGCTTCCTGTTATTACTTCAATTGACCGGCGTATCTTCTCTTTATTGCTCTCCACTCCGGTGACCCCTGCGTATCTGCTGAGTGGAGCCTTATAGTCCATTGCCATATAATCAACAAGCCCCGCTCTCACCAACTCCTCAAGCCTGTCAGGCCTTGAGCCGTTGGTGTCCAGTTTTATCTGATACCCCATATCCCTCACCTCCCGGAGGAAATCCTCAAGATCGGACTGAAGGAGAGGCTCTCCGCCTGTCACGACCACTCCATCGAGCAGCCCCTTTCTACTGTCAAGAAAGGAGAGGATTTCATTTTCCGGTATCGGTTCCTTAAACAAATGCGGGTAAACAAGCTCCTGGTTATAACAGTAGACACATCTGAAATTACAGCCCTGCATAAAGACAATGGCACTGATTTGTCCGGGATAATCTATTAAAGAGAATTTCTGAAGACCTCCAATCGTCATGCCAGCTCAAACTCCTTCCGGGTCCTGAACTCCTCCTTCTTTCCCTTGTTCCACTGTCTCACAGGCCGGAGATAGCCGACTATGCGGGAATAAATCTCCGTCTCCTCATGACAGCGGGGACACTCTGCAAACTCCCCGGCAATGTATCCGTCCACAGGGCAGACACTGAACGTTGGGGTAACGGTAAAGTAGGGGAGGTGATATTGTTCACAGACCGTCTTTACAAGTCTCTTCAGTGCCCCGGTATCCTCTATCTTCTCACCGATAAAGAAATGCAGCACTGTTCCGCCGGTGTATCGCTGCTGTACCGTGGCCTGATGATCAAGCACCTCAAATATATCGTCCGTAAAATCCACGGGCAACTGTGTGGAATTTGTATAAAAAGGCTCTGCATTAAATGTACGGTACTGAACCTCATTGGCACAGACAATCCCGGGAAACCTGTCCTTGTCAATCCTTGCCAGCCGGTAAGAAGTCCCCTCTGCCGGGGTTGCCTCAAGGTTATAGCTATTCCCGGTCTCTTCCTGGAACCCCACCAGCTTTTCCCTCATAAAATCCATCACCCTGAGCGTAAAGGCATGCCCTTCCGGAGATGCAATCCCCTTGTTGATGAGATTCAGACACGCCTCGTTCATCCCTATAAGACCGATGGTGGAGAAGTGATTCTTCCAGTACTCATCAAAGCGTTCCTTGACACTCCTGAGGTAGTACTTTGCATAGGGATAAAGGTTGCCTTCAGTAAACTTCTCCAGAACCTTTCTTTTTATCTCAAGGCTCTCTTTGGCCATGACCATCAGCCTGTCCAGGAGGGCAATAAACTCATCCGCATCCTTAGCTGAATATCCGAGCCTCGGCATGTTGATGGTGACCACACCGATTGAACCGGTCAGGGGGTTTGCACCAAAGAGCCCGCCTCCCCGCTTCTGAAGCTCGCGGTTGTCGAGCCTAAGTCTGCAGCACATGGAACGGGCATCCTCCGGCTTCATATCCGAGTTGATGAAGTTCGAGAAATAGGGAATACCATATCTGGCAGTCACCTCCCACAGGATATCAAGGTTAGGGTTATCCCAATCGAAATCCTTCGTGATATTGTAGGTGGGGATGGGAAAGGTAAAGACCCTGCCCTTGGCATCGCCCTCAAGCATCACCTCTAAAAAAGCCCTGTTGAAGAGGTCCATCTCTTTCTGGAACTCCCCGTAGGTCTCATCCCGCATTCTGCCGCCTGCAACAACAGGCTGGTCTGTAAAGTTTTTCGGAACCGTAAGGTCAAGGGTGATGTTGGTAAAGGGTGTCTGAAACCCCACCCTTGTCGGAACGTTTATATTGAAGACAAACTCCTGAAGGGCCTGCTTGACCTCCCTGAAGCCCAGGCCGTCGTATCTTATAAAGGGACTGAGAAGGGTGTCAAAATTGGAAAATGCCTGCGCACCAGCTGCCTCTCCCTGAAGGGTGTAGAAGAAGTTGACCACCTGGCCCAGCGCGCTCCTGAAATGCCTTGCCGGACTGCTCTCTATCTTGCCTGAGGCACCTTTAAAACCCTGAAACAAAAGGTCATGAAGGTCCCACCCGACGCAGTACACAGAAAGGATGTTTAGATCGTGGATATGAAAATCTCCGTCAAGATGGGCCTTCCTGACCTCAGGAGGGTATATCTTGTTCAGCCAGTAAATCATGCTGATCTCTGAAGAGATGTAGTTATTCAGCCCCTGGAGAGAAAAGCCCATATTGCTGTTTTCATTAACCTTCCAGTCAAGCTGCTTCAGGTAATGGTCAACAAGGTCGATGTCCGCCTTCGTAGTAATCTTCCTGATCCTGGCATGTTGCTCCCTGTAAAGTATATACGCCTTGGCGGTTCTGCGGTAAACAGAAGACAGAAGCACCTCTTCAACGATATCCTGAATCTCCTCTACAGCAGGAACCCTGTTGCCCATAACCTGTGCTGCCAGATTCAGCACCCTGAGCATCAGCCGTCCGGCAACTTCGCCATCAAACTCTCCGGTTGCAGCACCGGCTTTTGCAATTGCATTAGTAATCTTCTCTGCATTGAATTTTACTGTCTTGCCGTCCCGTTTCCGTATCTCCTTAAACATTCCGCCTCCCTGGCAGTTCATCTACCCGCACTGTATTTTGTTGTATTTACGGCACTTGTCCGCGTGCATCTCCTGTATGGCAAGTGAATCGACCATTCCGGGACGCACTGATATTTCAGCTCGCAACTCGCTTAAGTAGATATGGGGGGAAACAATCGCAATGGTAGCAGTCCGTGTATGTGTGGGGCTATGAAGAAAAGACACTGTACAATAAGGCAGACGTATGAAGTCCATCTCTTTTCCTCCCGCGAGAAAAGATTTTAGATTTATATCCGGTCTGGACAGGTCTTCCGGCTCAGGGCGATAAGACAGTTGCGAGTTGCGGGTTATGAAGTTACGAGTTAAACCGCTTCTCTTTCCTACTCACCCGCCTTCCCGCCATGGTGTTACCCATGACAGTGGCTTCTTTCGGGCTTTCGTTCCCTTCACGGCTGCGGGGCAGCGGGGGACTTTCACCCCTCTTCCCTGGCATCCAGCCAGATGTTTAAATTGTCATACTACAGTAGCACAGGGTTTTGATTTTTTTCAATAACCGGATTTTTCCAAAACCGGGTTCTTATCGTTATGCGTTTATTAAGTTTTCAGTACCCCATAGTCTCTGTGGCGGAAAGGTTCATCAGGAGGCCTTCTCAAGGCGTTCAGCAATCCAGACCTTGATAATGGATTGCCGGGGCACACCTAAACGTCTTGCTTCCTTATCCAGTAACTGAATCATCCATAAAGGAAAATCCACATTTACTCTTCTCTGTTCCTGCTCAGGTCTTCTCGCTTTTGAAAGATCAAGGTATTTGGAAATATCCCTGCCTTCATCAAAGTTCTTGTCAAACTCCTTAGCTTTCATATATATAAACCTCCTCTTTTCGTGATCGTCTTACTGAAATGATCCTTACCTTTTCTCCTCGATAAGTAATTACTCCAGACCAATGTTTCCCCGATATCTTTCCAATAACAACAAATCTCGGCTCGTCACTGCATTTTACAGGTATCTCGATTAAGTCAGGATCTTCCCACAGCGACTGTGCTTCGCTGAAGTCAATCCCGTGTTTTTTCCTGTTGCTGTTGCTCTTTTCCGGATCAAATTCAAATTGCATAATATATAATAATTATACTTTAATTATACCAATTATTGCATATCGGATTCTGAAGTCTGCCAGCTGATGGGTAATCCATCTCTTGCCAATGCAAGGGAATTATCTTTTTTGTTATATTATCTGGTATGAAATCAGTTGATCGTCTTGAATACATAAACGATGCCCTTTATTTTGTGGTCATCCCCGAAAATAAAAGGCTTATCTACTGCTCAGGGATAAATTTCAAACGTTTTCTTCCCATCACAAAGGGCAGACACAAGGCAATGTCAAACCCTGTAATCAGGGGGCTTCAGATTGTAAACCATGAAATCCGTTCCATGGCAATAGAGGCCGGAGCGACCCCTAAAACAATAATCCTCACAGAGTGTAAGGGAATCGCACCGACTGATGACAGCTGGAACACCGAAAGCCTCCTCATAGAAAACCCGCCTGAGGGTTTTGGAGAGAAAATAATCACACATGGAGTGATAAATCTCCTTAAAAAGATAGACAAGGCGATCATGCTTGACACCAAAATGCCTGAAAACCTGCTGCCACCGGAGGAACTGGAAAAGTTCATTGAAGAACTCTGCAGAAAGTTTGCTTCCTGATGTTACACTTTTTGTTTCTTGTCATTCCAGGTGGGAAAGAAAATGGCTTGGTGGGTCTGCCAAACCCGGCATTTTACCTATATTTGCCTATTTACACACCCCCTACCCCCTCTTTTTAGAGGGGACTTACACTCTGCCTGTTTTAAATAACTGATTTTACTATTCTGCTCTCTGCCCTTACTTCTGGTGAGACCTGAAATTATCATAGATTTTCCCTTATATCAAGGGAATTAAGGGGTGTGTTCTTTTATCCGGTTAATAAATCTGTTTTTATTTGCCGGTTTATTATTTACGATAAATATCTTTTCTGTGACGAACATGATAAATAACAATTAATTTCTTTTCAGTATCAACCTGATATATTACACGATAATCTCCAACGCGAATACGGTAGCTTGACTCAGCACCCTGAAGCTTACGATATTGAGATGTAAATGGATTGTCAAAAAGGGATTCAATAGCTTCAAGAATGCGAGGGATATATTGCTTGTCAATGCTTCTCAAGTCTTTTTCAGCAGAATGCTTCCACTGAACTTCATAAGAGCCCATTTGCTTCCAAATGTTTTTTTAACTCATTAAAGCTAATAGTTGATTCATCTTTTCGTTCTGCAATAACAGCAAGGTCATGTATGTCTTCGAGGAGTTCTTCATATTCTTCTACCGGCAAAACAACGGCTGTCTTTTTACCGCTCTCGTCAACTAAATACTGTGCTTTACCCATAATATCTCTCCTTCATTAACTCTTTATAAATTATAACAAATCGGCACAAATTATTCTTTTTTATTGCGGATTATCTTTATTCCGTTACAAGCGGAAAAGGCCCTGTATTATAAAAAGGGACAAGGATCTGCATCCTTGTCCCTTCCCACAGCTCTGTTACTGTTTCAAAATATCTCTAACTACCGGACAGTTCCTTCCCTACAATCACGGGCTTTACCGTCCTGTTAACTATCTCCGAGGAATTTCCTACTTTCAGCTTATCAAATAGAAGCTCAAACTTCGCTTCCAGCTCCTTCATGATAGGCTCCTTTACATTTGAAGGCAGGTCCCACCATTTCTTCTTCAATGGTCCAAACCCCTTCTTTCTTGTGCTGTATATAAACTGCTCCTCGGTCTGTCCCTCTTTTTTATCCTTGGCATACTCCTGTTTTATAAAATTGTACACCTCTGCCCTGAACTCCTCTGGAAGGTGTTTGCTGTCATATATCATGTTCTGAAATCCCGTGGCCAGATGGACCTCTGAAGTCCCGGTCTCAGGGAACATATGGAAGGCGGTATCAGGCAGTGTTGAAGCACCGTGCTGGACACAGCCTGAAAGGCCGTATTCCTTTCTTGCAATCTCGGAAAGGCTCCTTAATGTCTCAAAATCTATCTTGACCTCGGCAAGACTGCCATCCGGCAGGACAACACCGCCATGGCTGGTGCCTGTCTGGACACTCAGTTTACTCAACCCTTTTTCACCCTTAAAAGTCTCTTTAAACCCGTCAAGATAAGCCCTCAATTCCTCGGGGTTACTGTTCTTTTTGCCGATTTCTCCTATTTCCCCACCGATTGAGACGTCCAGACCAGAGGGCTGAATCCCTCTTATGTATTCCGACAGTTCTGCGGTCTTCTCAAAATTCGGCCGCTGCTGCTCTTTTACAGTGGGTTTGTCGAGATCAACAAGGGTGGATGAATCGATATCAATGTTGTAGAACTCTGCCTCCACAGCCTCTGCTATTAGCCCTTTTATGTAGTCTGTCTCTGCACCCGGGTTATCAAGAAAATACCGTCTGACCAGCTGAAAATGGTCTCCCTGAACAAAAACCGGGCCTTCAAACCCCTCCCGGACCGCAGCAGCCAGGACCACGGTGGAGTACTCCAGAGGCCTCTGCTTTGTATATCCAATCTCTGACCGCGCAATCTCAAATATGAGGGCTCCCACATTCATCTGAAGCGCCTTCCTGAAGATTGCCCTTGCCACATCATAGGTAAGCCCTCTTATGTTTATCGCCGGGACAGTAAAGCCCGGGTATTCCCTTCCCATCTCCTCATATAGTCCCTGGATGGAGGAAGGCACAGCACCGCAAGCCTTTGCAACTTCCTTGATAAAGATAAGCTTTGCTCTCTTTTTCTCATCGTCAGCCTCGAAAACTGCATCATAAATAGCCGTATCCATGAGATTCTTGATTCCCTGCTTGTCCTTTACAAGGACAGTGTCATTCTTAAGCTCAACAAGATCCTTAAATATTTCTGTAGCCATTGCCCCTCCTTAAAATAGTTTTAGGATTATTAGGATTATAATGACTTCAATTACGATAAAAATTATACCATAAATGTTTTATTTTTACAGGCCCTTCTGCCCACCTGTCAGCCTGAGTGAAAGATGTTTCTTTTTGCGGTATTTTGCTAAACTATTACTCATGAAAACATTAGGATATATCGGGTTGGGAAAGATGGGGGGAAACATGGTTTTCAGGCTGCTTGAGCACGGCTGGAACATTGCCGCTTATGACTCCGTCACAGAAAATGTAAGGGAAGTGGAAAAAAAGGGCGCCAAAGGGGCAGGTTCCCTGGAGGATCTGGTTGAAAAAGCCGGGACTCCCCGTCTCCTGTGGCTCATGGTGCCCCATCAGAGGGTTGATAATGTGCTTACGGCACTGACTCCACTCCTGAATAAAGGCGATACGATAATTGACGGGGGAAATTCAAATTACAAGGAATCCATAAGGCGGAGCCGGGAACTCAATGAAAAAGGGATTAACTTCCTGGACGTTGGTGTGAGCGGCGGGCCCCGGGGCGCAAGGGAAGGAGCCTGCGTAATGGTTGGGGGAGAGAAAGGGCTTTTTGAAAAGCACGAAGTCCTGTTTAAAGATATCGCTGCCCAGGACGCATATGGATACATGGGAAAGTCCGGAGCAGGTCACTTTGTAAAGATGGTTCACAATGGAATTGAATACGGTATGATGCAGGCGATTGCCGAGGGTTTTGCGGTAATAAAGGCATCTGATTTTGATATAGACCTCAGGGAGGTCTGCCGCGTATACAACCACAGGAGCGTTATTGAATCCCGTTTGACCGGGTGGCTGCAGAAGGCATTTGAAGAATACGGTGAAGACCTTGATGAGATTTCCGGCAGTGTCTCTCATAGCGGAGAGGGTCTCTGGACAGTAGAAACTGCAAAAGAATTAGGGGTTTCCGTACCCGTTATTGAAGAATCACTTAAATTCCGTGAGGAATCACAAAAAACCCCTTCCTACACAGGCCAGATACTCTCAGCCCTCCGAAACCAGTTCGGAGGGCATGAAGTTAAGAAAAAGCAGAACTGACCCTAATGGTGTCACCATAGAAGATGGATGATGGCCTTTTCCTGATTCCAGCCTTTGCATGGCAAAAACATCATACCGCCTTGTTTTTGTATAGTAGTCTTCAGCTTACAAAAATCCAAACCGGGCTAACAAAGTTAATGCCTGCATTTACGCTTGTGCGGGTGAGTGCTTTCTTTCCCAAAAGTAAACTTTGACACAAAGGCATGAAAATAATAACCAACATCAAGAAATGTATCATAGGCACCAGCGGTTGTCGGAAAATCCGACGACTTGGTCCTGCCGGTCACAAACACATCTCCGTTACCGTCAATGGTTAATGAATTAGCGTTGTCCCGGTCAATCCCGCCGAGATAAGTCGATGACAACAGTGTCTCCAAATTACTGTCGAACTTTGATATAAAGGCATCACTGTCACCATTGTAGGTTGTATCATAAGCGTCGGGAGTTGTTGGAAAGTTTGCTGACACTGTCCAGCCGGTCACGTATAAATCACCGCTGCTGCCCACCATAACAAAACTGGCTTTATCATTGTCATCTCCACCCAGAAAAGTGGAGGCAAGGAGGTTTTCAAGGTCATTGTCGAACTTTGATACAAAAATGTCACCACCGCCATTGTAGGTCTCATCGTAAGCACCGGGTGTTACCGGGAAATCCGGCGACCAAGTCAAGCCGGTCACATAGATGTTTCCACTGTCATCTGTGAAGACTGAATCGGAAGATTCTCCTGCCTCGCCTCCAAGAAATGTAGCAGCGAGAATCCCTTCCAGGTTCCCGTCGAACTTTGATACAAAAACATCACCACCACCATTGTAGGTCTCATCGTAAGCACCAGGAGTTGTGATATTGCCTGAACCAACCACATAAACATTTCCGCTGCTGTCAACAGAAATAGCGTTGGCACTTGAACCACGGGAAAGTAATATAGAGGCAAGTTGATTTTCAAGCCTTGCATCAAATTTGGCTATGAAGGCACAGTAAATCTCATTGTATACATAGCCACAACGAAATGGACTGGCCATATAAATATTTCCGTCATTGTCTAACGTTATTTCAATAGGCCCACTGAAGTCATAATCAGTCAGGAGTCCCAGAAACGTGGAGGCAAGAAGATTTTCAAGGTCACCGTCAAACTTTGAAATAAAACCATCGAAAAAAGAAGAATCCCATGGCTGAGGATCACCTAAGCCGATAGTCCTGTCGTAGGCACCGGGAGTTGTCGGGAAGTCTGGGGAAGGAGTTACACCCGCCACATAAATGTTGCCATTACGGTCTATGGCCATGGAATTAGAATAAAAAGCCGGACCAATAAATGTAGAAGCAAGCAGTTCTTCAAGATCACCGTCGAACTTTGATACAAACGCCTCCACATACGAGAAGATTGTATCAAAAGCCCCTGTAGTTGTCGGAAAGTCTGATGAGTAAGTTCCGCCAGACACATATATATTGCCGCTGTTGTCCACAATTATGGATATAGCGTTATCTGAACTGCTCCCGCCCAAAAACGTAGAAGCCAAAAGCGGGTCTATTATGAGAGGCTTTGTCTTATCGTATTCTCCAACCTGAAAACCGTAGGTTAAACCTTGGCTTTGACTTGAAACTATATAGTTCGCGGCAATTTCAACCCGCTTGCCGTCAATCTCCTGATAGGCAACCGGCCTTGTCATCTTCACGGTCCCAAAGGCTGTCTCTATCTCGAGTTCACCTTCACTGTTCACTCTGAGCCTCTTTGCACCTTCTATCTTCAGGCGTATCTTCTCAACCGAGCCCACCGGTTGGACAGTAAAGAGTTTTTCCACATTCTTCCCGTATGCCTTCAGCTTAAGCTCTATGCCCTTATATACCTCTCCAAGGTTCACCTCCTGCCACGTCGGGATTCCTGTCCTCCAATTCTCTTTCTTGCCGATAAAGTAATTGACCCTGGTAACTGATTTATTGATGCCTACCGGATGCAAGGAAATTGATTCCCCTTTCTTGCCGGTCTTCTTCAAGCCAGTAAGGCTCTCCCTTAATGCCAAGGCCTTTGAAATTGAGCTTTTGGGCCGGAGTGCGGGATTAATATCTCTGTCTTTCGTGTTTTCTGCTGCTGGTTCCGTCTTGACAAGGCTGTAAACAATCTCGCCCTTGTCTGTTACATATACTGTGCCTGCGAAAGTGTTGGCATAAAACCTGACTGATGCATCCTTGACCTGCCCCTGATTCTCGATAAAAGGCATCTGAAGCCCTGAGACCTTCTTCATCACAGCACCCCTGTCCACATCTGCTGATGCAACTGTTGGGAAAAGCATTACCAGAAATAAAAATCCTGTCAAACTTATCAGACTTACTCGTTTTTTCATGAATATCCTTCCCATTTTTGCACCTCCTCCTTTTTGTGCTTCCTGTTTTTTATGTTTTCTGTCCCGGCCAGAAACGGAATAACCGGACAAAAGGTAAAAATCCGGAGCTCCACTTCCACCACATTCCCTATGTAACACCAGCCACAGAGATGAAAACACTGAGCAAGGATTAAGGGATTAAAGGTAGCGAGTTTTGATAAGGAAATAAAATATCGGAGGATAGTCTCCCCCTTCGTATTTCAGGCATTCATGTTCATCTTTATTTTTTTAACTTACACCTCACATATAGCACACTTTACCTCAAACTTCAACATCCTAATAGGTTTATTGATTTATTTAATAACTAAAAGGCTAACCCAACCCATACAGAGGTTACAGATGTTTCTTTCTTCAGCATTTTGCTAAAATGTTTAACATGAAAAAAAGTGTAATCACCGACCCTTCTGGTACAGAAGAATGAACAGGACAATCGGGAACCTCAGGATAAGTATTTTTGAGGACAAGGCTGCGGCAGCAAGGCAGGTTGCTGATGATATTTCCCACTACCTGTCGGATGCAAAGAAAGGGGGCAGGAAAGTCCTGTTTCTAAGTTCCGGAGGGTCTTCACTTGCAATACTCGATTTCTTTTCAGATGACATATTGGGAGACTATCTGACCATTGGCGTCCTGGATGAACGATACGACAGGGAAGGCAAAAACAATAATTTTTCCCAGTTATCCAGGACGGACTTTTACAGGAAGGCTCTGAAATCCGGATGTGCCTTTATTGACACAGGCGTCCGACCGGGACAGACACAGAAGGCCCTTGCCGATTATTTTGAAGGGAAATTGAGGGAGTGGAGAAAAAACAATCCAGCTGGCGGGATTATTGCTACCATTGGTATCGGCCCTGATGGGCACACCTCGGGCATATTGCCCTTTCCGGAGGATAAAGACAGGTTTAACACCCTGTTTAACGGTGAGAGATGGGTTGTGGCCTATGATGCAGCAGGCAAAACACCCTATCCCGAGAGGGTAACAACAACAAACACATTCCTGAAACTGATTAACCGGGCCTTTGTTTTTGCTACCGGCAGGGACAAGGCTGAGGCACTCCGCCGCATGCAGGAAGACAGACCGGTTTCAGAAGTGCCTGCAGCCATTTTGAAGGAACTCAGGGGGGATATGTATATTGACAGGGAACTTTCTGAAGTTGTTCCAGGATAGTGGTTGTGAAAAGGGGATAGACAAGGATACAGAGTTTTCACTCATTCTCGATCCCGAAGTATTTCGGGAGTGAAATAAAAGTGATAATTTGAAACCGTTCAAACTCCATATCCATGTCTATCCCCAAAAATTAACCTGTTTTATACAGACAACCTTGAGAGTTGCAAAACTACCGTCAAGATAAGGTAAAATAATAACCACCATGTACATACTTTTTGATATAGGAGCGACAAACATGCGCCTTGCTGCCTCAGCAGACGGCAGGGCACTTGGGGAGATCAGAAATCTTGCTACCCCGAAAGAGTTTGAAGAAGGAATAGAGGTTTTTAAGGGTGCAGCCCTTGAGCTTGCCAAGGGTGAAAGGATTGAGGCTGTTGTGGGCGGGATAGCAGGACCTCTGAACAAGGACAAGACAATGGCCGTCGGCGGCCCCAATATTCCCGGCTGGTGGAATAAGCCACTCAAGGATGCTTTGGAGAAGGCATTAACAACGGTTGCATATATTGAAAATGACGCAGCAATGGGCACACTCGGAGAGGCAATTTACGGAGCAGGCAGGGGCTATCCCATAGTCGTATATATTACCGTAAGCACGGGCGTTGGCGGGGCAAGGGTAGTCAACGGTAAAATTGATGAATGCGCGATGGGCTTTGAACCCGGAGCGCAGATAATTGATGCAGGTAACGCCCTCTGTCCCGGGTGGAGTGAAAGGGGATACCTGATAAATTACATCTCAGGCGCAGACATAGAGAGACAGTGCGGGAAAAAGCCATATGAGATTACTGATGAAAAATTCTGGGATGACAGGGCAAGGTTTCTTGCATACGGCCTCAATAATATAACTGTTATCTGGTCTCCTGACATCATCATACTTGGGGGCTCCATGATGAACGAGATCGGCATCCCTGTCGAAAGGGTCCGTTATTATTTAAAAGAAGCGTTAAACATATTCCCCACCCCTCCAGTTGTAGAAAAGGCAAAGCTTGGAGATGAACTGAGCCTCTATGGTGCACTCGCCTATATCAATCAAAACCTGGAATAAACAACTCTTTCAAACCTTATCTTATAACCTTAAATGCACTGATGATTAAAGAGTGACATGATAAACCCTTCACTCATTCTCGTCGGGCATCCGGCCCTCCTCCGAGGTAAGTATCACTCTTTTACATCACCCAACGCTGTTTAATCGCGGTATCCGGAATTAAAGTTAAATATCCGTTTATCTCTGAAGTACAGCATTTTGTGATCCTGTAAACACCTTGTTGTATTAAAATAAAATCCTGCTGAAATAATACTTGACAGATATGGTTAAGTATTTTATAATTATTTATGCTCAGGTTATCGACAAAGGGTCAGTACGGCGTGAGGGCCATGTTTGAGATAGCGCGGGGGTATCCTGATGAACCCGTTAATATCAAGGTAATCTCGGAAAGGCAGGATGTCTCCCCTCATTACCTTGAGCAGATACTCAACAGGCTGCGACGTTCAGGCCTTATACGGAGTGTTAAAGGCCCCGGCGGCGGGTATCTCCTTACAAACAGACCTGAGGAGATAAGCATCTCGGAGATACTGAGGGAACTTGAAGGCCCGGTTGCCATAACCTCGTGTCTCAATCCTGCGGAGGGGTGCGTGAGGGTTGATAGCTGTGTTACCCACCTCCTGTGGAAGGCGTTGGGAAGACAGATTGAGGAATTTTTAAACACCATAACCCTTGCTGACCTCCTGAGCGGTAAGTCATATGACGATTTTACGCTTATAGCCGGAAAGGGCAAGGGTGCAGTGGCATGAAAAAGGTCAGGTTTGTAGACCATATAACACCTGATGTAACCACTGATATAGTCTACATGATGTGTCCGATGCACTTGCTCAAGCTTGATGAGATGATGGGAAAACTGAAGAGCGGGCAGATACTTGAGCTCCTCACTGACTATGACGGCGCCCTTGAAGACATACCCGATTGGTGTGAAAATACGGGGAATGAATTTATTGGTGTTGATGAGACTGATGATTACTTCAAGTTTTATATCAGAAAAACGGGCTCATAACTAAATGGCCCTGACAGAAGGAGACCATCATGGAGTGTTATTTTGATCATGTAGCAACAACCCCCTTAAGACCAGAGGTGCTGGATGCAATGATGCCCTATTTCAGGGAGGAATTTGGAAACCCGCTGAGCATTTACCCGCTTGGGACTAAAGCCAGAGAAGCGGTTGAAAATGCAAGGGAGCAGGTTGCAGGACTTATAAATGCCAAAAATACCGAGATAATATTTACATCAAACGGCGCAGAGGCCAATAATTTTGCACTCAGGGGCATTGCCTTTGCCCGCCAGCATGAGGGCAAGCATATCATAGTCACAAGGATGGAACACCACTCGATACTTAATTCCGCAAGGTTCCTTGAAAAGATGGGTTTTACGGCAACTTATCTGCCCCCTGATAAATACGGCCTGATAGACCCCGAGGCTGTCAGAAAGGCAATCATTGATGAGACAATAGTAATCTCCGTAATACATGCCAGCCCAGAGGTCGGTACGATCGAACCAATAAGTGAAATAGCCTCCATTGCAAGGGAGAGAAACATTACTCTTCACACCGATGCCGTTGCCTCAATAGGCAACATCCCCGTTGATGTAAAGGAACTCGGCGTAGACCTCCTCAGCATGTCGGCCCATCAGTTCAATGGTCCTAAAGGTGCAGGGGCCCTGTATCTCAGGGAAGGCCAGAGGATTATACCCCTTATCTTCGGCGGCATCCAGGAAGGCGGACGAAGGGCGGGAACTGAAAACGTTCCGGCAATAGCTGGTATGGGCAGGGCTGCAGAGATTTCAAAGGCTGAGTTACCCATGAGGGTTGAAAATATCAGGCAACTGAGGGACAGGCTCATCAAGGGCATCATGAAGCTTGAAGACGTCCATTTTACGGGCCATCCTGAAAGGAGGCTGCCCGGACATGCCAGTTTCTGTGTGGAGTATATAGAAGGGGAAGGAATGCTACTCATGCTTGCAGCAAAAGGGATATACGTTGCAAGCGGCTCGGCATGTACGTCAAAGGCTCTAAAATCCTCACCGGTGCTGCTCTCAATGGGAGTCCCTACACATGTAGCACATGGCTCTGTAGTCTTCACGCTCGGAGCAGACAATACGGAAGAACAGATTGAGTATGCCCTTGAGGAGTTTCCTCAGATAATCAAGAGACTACGAGAACTCTCACCCTTTTCCAAGGGGTGGGGAGAGATTGAGGAGGGTGGAACATGTATTCCAAAGAAGTGATGGATCATTTCATGAATCCAAGAAATGTGGGCGAGATGCCTGATGCAGACGGAGTGGGCTCAGAGGGCAACCCTGTCTGCGGGGACATGATGAAGCTCTTTATCAAGGTGAAAGACAACAGGATCGTGGAAGCAAAATTCCAGACATTTGGCTGCGGTGCCGCCATAGCAGTAAGCAGTATGATAACGGAGATGATAAAGGGCAAGACCCTTGAGGAAGCCATGTCTATATCAAAGGAACAGGTTGCAAGTGCCCTCGGCGGATTACCCCCGCAGAAGATGCACTGCTCCAACCTCGGCGCTGATGCGCTGAGAAAGGCGATAGATGATTACAGACAGAAACAGGGAAAAGGCGAGGAAACCTCGCCACTACCTTAAGAAGGCGGGGAAACCCCGCCACTACCAATAACCTCGTCAGTGAATCAGAAATCATTATAGAAAGCCAGGCAAAGCAATTATTCTTTGCATGACCTGCTGTTTTTCTGTTAGAATATCCGTTAATTATCAATCGTCAATCGTAGATTGTCAATCAATATGGAGAGGTGGCCGAGCGGTTTAAGGCAGCCGCCTGCTAAGCGGTTGTGGGGTTAACACTCTACCGAGGGTTCGAATCCCTCCCTCTCCGCCATAATATGCGAGAAAAGAAGGGCGAGGTAACCTCGCCACTACAACAACCTGTTGAAAAAAAACTGTATCATTAACGGGTCAACGCATGACTGATTATGTTTGCAAGCCCTTCAAGAAGAAATATAAGTGACTCCACATCCAGAAACCTGTCCGCCGAGCTGTCAAAGAGTATTTTGCACGTTGAAGAACCCATAACATCAAGGTCATTATCCTCCTTCCAGTAAAGGATAAGTACCGGAATTTTCGGCAGTGCCTGAAGTCTCCACGCATGGTCTGCTGACTCGGAAGCCGTTTCTTCTGCACCAAGCCGGGACAGCATGGCTCCAGTCCGCACAATATCACGGTCCAGCAACTCTCTCAGGGGTTCCTCACAATCGCGGTGAAAGGATGACGCCTTTACCAGACCGGCTTTGAGCTCTGAAAACGAGACCCATCTGCCTGCAGGCTCACCCCTGCCGCCGGTCCTTATATAGTGCAGCAGGAGTATTTTTATCCAGGGATTTATGTATCCACGAGTGGTTATATCTCCACCCGGGCTGACCAGAAAATCCATTCCAAGGCAGCTTATCTTCATTGACCCGTCAACAAGTTCTGCACCTATCCCGCCGGCACAAAGGGGAAAATCAAGTCTGCTCACCTCTTCCCTGAGACTCGCTATCAGGCTTTCACGCCAGTCAGCCCCTTTTGCACCCCTTAACTCCTCTGCAACGGCAGCCTCAAGGTAAGGACAATTCTCTACATCCGTTCCGCCTTTAACTAATGAGAGTGCAAAGGCCATGCAGGTCTTCTCAGGACATTGGCCGCAATTCTTTCCCGGCAGCTTTTTATATACATCAATAGTATTCATCTTTATTTCCTCCTTATTTTTTCCAGAAATGGGGAATAAACAGTATAATCACCGTATAAACCTCAAGCCTTCCCACAAGCATACAAAATATAAGTACCCATTTTGCCATATACGGTAACCCGGCATAGTTCTCTGCAGGACCGGCCCCGCCAAGGGCAGGCCCTACATTGCAGAGTGCGGAAACAACAGTTGAAGCGGCTGTAATAATATCTATCCCCTGTAATGTCATCACAAGCGTTGCACTGACCCATATTATCAGAAAGAGAAATAGAAATCCCCAGATGCTGCCCAATATCTCTTTTGGAACGAATTTGTCCTCCAGTTTCAGCACGGTCACTGCCCTGGGATGGATGAGCTGGTAGAGCTCCCTGTATGCCTGCTTGAACATCAGCAATATCCTTACCTGCTTCATGCCACCACCGGTCGAACCAATCATCCCCCCAAAAAACATCAGGATAACGAGGAGCAACTGGGCAAAGTAGGTCCATTTTTCATAATCAGCAGTGACATAGCCTGTTGTTGTCATTATTGAAACCACCTGAAACGATGCATACCTGACAGACTCCAGGAGAGTGCTGTAATCCCTCCCCCAAAGGTCTATGGTCAACAGTGCTATGGCAATAACAGTGACCCTCAGATAAAACCTGAACTCGTCACTCCTTGCAAACTTTGAAAGGTCGCCCTTGAAGGCATAAAAATAGAGAGTATAATTTATCCCTGCAAGAAACATAAATACAGTTGTGACTGCATCTATATAAGGACTGTTATAATATCCGATACTCGTATTCTTTGTAGAAAACCCCCCCGTTGCAAGGGTGGTAAACGAGTGACTGATGCCATCATATACGGTCATGCCGCCAAGTATGAAAAGGATCGCAGCCAGTGCCGTAAGAGATGCATATATATACCACAATGCCTTTGCCGTATCCACAATCCTTGGCCTTAATTTATCAACGGTAATCTCGGGCACTTCGGCCTTAAACAACTGCATGCCTCCGCCGCCAAGCATGGGCAGCACGGCAAGGGAGAAGAGCACTATGCCCATTCCACCCAACCACTGGGTCAGGCTTCTCCAGAAAAGAACCCCTTTTTGAGCTCCTTCAATATTTCCGAGCACTGATGCCCCGGTTGTAGTAAAGCCGGCCATGGCCTCAAAATATGCATCTGTAAAGGATGCAAAGGTCTGGGAAAACAGAAAGGGCAGTGAACTGAAAAACGTAACGACTACCCAGCTGGCTGTAACAGCAAGAAAGCCGTCCCTGTGTCTCAGGTCCTCCTTTCTCGACTTCCTGGTAAGGAAAAAAAGCGCCATACCCGAAAAAAAAGTTACCGCAAAAGAATAAATCAGTGCTATCAGGTCACTTCCGTTAAAATAAAGAGATACACCTATGGGAAAGAGCATAAAGAATGAGACAATAAGGACAACTATTCCGGTGAGGTTTACAATGGTCTTCCAGTTCATAGCAACAGGTTTTCTATCTGTCTTATGGACTCTCTGAGGGCAAAAATAATCAGCCTGTCGCCTTTTCTTATTATATCGTCACCACCGGGTATGATTACTTCACCATTACGGATAATTGCACCAATCAGGGCAGAGACCGGTATTTTTGCATCCTTCAGTCTCTTGCCGATAAAGTTTGATTTTTCACCAACCCCGGCCTCGATAATCTCGGCCATGTCTTCTGCAATTGCGGTAAGACTCAGAATCTCTCCACGTCTGATGTATCTCAGAATGGAACTTGCCGTAATAAGCCTTGGACTTATTACCACCTCAATCCCGAGACTGTGGGCAAGGGGCAGATAGTCTGTCCGGTTAACCACGGTTATTACTTTCCTCACCCCGAGCCTTTTTGCAAGCAGGGAAGACATGATGTTAAGTTCTTCATTATTGGAGATGGCTGCAAAGACATCCATTGAACTTATGTTCTCCTCATCAAGCAGTCCCCTGTCGGCACCGTCACCAATCAGCACTACAGTACGCCGCAGGTTCTTTATGAGGAACTTGCATCTCTCCGGATTCTTCTCGATTATCTTGACGGTCACGTCCTTCTTTTCCATCTCCCTTGCTACATGAAACCCTATCCTGCCACCCCCCACTATAATCATATTCCTTACAGGTTTCAGGGCACCACTGATTAAGGCCGCCGTCCTGTGGACGTGGTCACTGTGAACAGGCAGATAGACGATATCGTTCTCCTCAATCCTGTCCTTTCCAGTGGGGATTATCGCGCTGTTCTCACGCTGAATAATGCCTATCAGCACTTTTTCCCTTATTCTTTCCCTGAACTCCTGTAAAGTCTTTCCGGCAAGCAGGGAGTCTTTCTGAACCCTGAAACCGATAACCTTTATCATGCCCCCCTCAAACTCTTCAACATCAGTGGCAAACGGGGCATCGATAATCCTGAGAATCGCGCTTGCAGATTCAAGTTCAGGGTTAATAACAGGGGCTATATCAAGGTTATCCCTTGCAAGGAGAAGCCTGTTGGCATAATACTCATCGTTTCTTATCCTTGCAATCTTCCGCGGTATATTAAAGAGGGCCTTGGCCACGAGGCAGGAGATCATATTGGTCTCGTCACTATTGGTTACTGCAAGCAGAATGGATGCCTTCTCAGCGCCGGCCTCCTTCAGAACCGCAGGGGATCCACCCTCCCCCTCCACTACGGCAATATCAAGCTCCTCACTTATTCTACTGAGCTGCTCCTTATTTGTATCAACAACAACAACCTCCACCTCTTCTTCCCTGGATAGGAATTTTGATATATGGTATCCTACCTCACCGGCACCTATAATGATAATTCTCATAACGAAGATTATAACATAACAAAAAAGAAGGGTTACATCACCCGGAACAAGGCTGTTTGGAGAAACTCTGGAACCGATTAAACTCAAATATGGAAAAAACCTTTAAATTTCCGCTTATAATTCTGTAAAATAGAATACTTTTGTTGTGTTGTGTAACCCCGGGAAGTTCAGGAAAGGAGGCAGAAAAGTGGGATTTGTAACAGGACTGCAGTGTAGAGAATGCGGCAGAAAATATAACATAGAGCCCATCTATGTGTGTGAGTTCTGCTTTGGGCCCCTTGAGGTTGTCTATGACTATCAGGAGATAAAGAAGGCGGTCTCAAGG